>JAOZUV010000139.1 GCA_029938505.1 Bacteroidales bacterium
ATTTTTGAGAGTAAAATGAACAATCAGTTGGGCAACGAAGCATTCGCAATTTTATATCGTACCAATGCCCAATCACGATCTATAGAGGAGGGATTACGAAAACAAGGTATCCCCTACCGAATTTTTGGTGGCCTATCTTTTTATAAACGGAAAGAGATTAAAGATGTCTTGTCTTATTTTCGCTTAGTCATAAATAATAAGGATGAGGATGCGCTTTTGCGATGCATCAATTATCCTGTTCGAGGCATTGGAGCTACAAGTATTCAGCGTTTACAAATCGCCGCCGATGAACAAAAAATTAGTTTGTGGGACGTCATTAACAAAGGAGCAAATTTCCCATCAAATATAAATGCGGGTACACGTTCAAAAATCGAAAATTTTGTTATTATGATTAAGAGTTTTACAGCTCAAATTGATCAAAAAAACGCTTACGATTTAGCTAAGCTTATTGCCAATTCATCAAATATTTTAAAGGAATTATATAATGACAAAACGCCTGAGGGAGTGAGTCGTTACGAAAATATTGAAGAGCTTTTAAACGCCATTAAAGAATTCACCGAAACCGAACTCACCGAAGAACAAATTGAGAAGAGAGATGGAAATATCACCCTTGGCTTAGCCGAATTCATGCAAGATGTGGCACTAATTACCGATGCCGATACCAAAGATAAAGAAGGCACAGATTATGTTTCCTTAATGACTATTCATGCAGCCAAAGGACTGGAGTTTCCCTATATATTTGTTGTAGGATTGGAGGAAAACCTCTTTCCCTCTATCATGTCATTAAATTCAAGAGCCGACCTAGAAGAAGAACGCCGTTTATTTTATGTTGCCATTACAAGAGCCGAAAAACAATTGCATTTATCCTATGCCGAAAATCGCTATAAATGGGGTAACTTAACAGTTTGCGAGCCTAGTCGTTTTATAGAAGAAGTTAATGATAAATACATTGATCGTCCACCTCAAAAAATAAATATCTTCGAATCAAAACAAATGAAGGAAGAGCCAAAATGGGGAAGTGGATATAAAAAGAAATCTTCTGCAAAAGCAGCAAAACCAATCAACCAACCAACTCCTCCTATCATCAGTAAAAATTTGAAAAAAATTGGTGCAGCAACAAATAATGCAGCCTTTGCTTCTGATCCTGCAATTATTGACAATTTACAAAATGGTATGGAAGTAGAACATATTAAATTTGGAAAAGGAAAAGTTATTAACCTGGAAGGAGAAGGCTCAAATAAAAAAGCAACTGTATTTTTCCCTGAAGTAGGACAAAAACAACTTTTGTTAAAATTTGCAAAACTTAAGATTTTATAAAAAAAAACGTATCTTTGCAGCCTTATCACCTGTGTGAAAATAATTTAAGACTTCGGATAATTTATTGCCAAATCACTAATCTGGATATTAAAATCCGCAGAATAAAATAGATATCAAATGATGGAATACAACACAACAAGAAATAGTTTAATCATTTCGCAGTATGGCAGAAACATACAAAAAATGATTGAATACACCCTCACCATGGAAGACAGGGTGAAACGTACAAGAGCGGCTTACCTTATTGTAGATGTCATGGGACAAATGCATCCTCAAGTAAAAGACACTGTAGATTTTAAACAAAAATTATGGGATCATTTACATATTATTTCCAGTCTCAAGTTAGATGTTGACTGCCCTTATCCTCCACCTACTAAACAACTTTTAGAAGCTAAACCTGAGCCCATTTCTTATCAGGATAACAAAATAAGATACAGACAATACGGAAAAAACTTACAGCGAATTATTGAAAAAGCTATTGAATTAGAAGATGGTGAAGAAAAAAATGCTTTCGTAAAAACTATTGCAAATCATCTTAAAAAATCATACTTAAACTGGAATCGTGACTCTGTAAATGATGAACTTATTTTTGAGCATTTAGAAGTCCTCTCGGCAGGTAAACTTAAAATGCCTCCCAATGTACGATTACTAAATACTGGAGACATTTTATCGAGAGGTAGCAGTAGTAGTGCTAGCAATATGCCAAGAAAAAGAAAATTTGTAAAAAGGCCAAAAGATAAAAACGGACCTTACAGAAAACATAGTTCACATTAATTAAATAAATTATATTCCGTGGGCTCTTTTGAAATAATAGGCGGTCAAAAATTGAAAGGGGAAATAACCCCCCAAGGTGCGAAAAACGAAGCCTTGCAAGTTATTTGCGCCACTCTATTAAGTCCCGAAAAAATAACTATCTCCAACATTCCAGATATTCGGGATGTCAATAAATTAATCAAACTTATTGCAAAATTAGGTGCAACTGTCGAAAAAATTTCGGACGACACCTATAATTTTGAAGCTAAAAATATTGATATTGATTATCTAAAAACGGATGATTATGCCACAAAAGCAAGTGGCTTACGCGGATCAATCATGATTGTAGGACCATTGCTAGCTCGTTTTGGAAAAGGATTTATACCTCAGCCAGGTGGCGACAAAATTGGTCGCCGTAGACTTGATACTCACTTCGTAGGTTTACAAAAACTAGGAGCCAAATTCAATTATAATAGCACAGATAAATATTATAAAATTGAGGCCGATAAACTTCAGGGTACAGATATGCTCCTTGATGAAGCATCGGTAACAGGTACTGCTAACATTTTAATGGCGGCAGTTCTTGCCAAAGGACGTACCACCATTTTCAATGCTGCCTGCGAACCTTATTTACTTCAATTAAGTAAGATGTTGATTCGTATGGGTGCCAAAATACAAGGAGTAGGTTCAAACCTTTTGACTATTGATGGCGTTGAAAATTTGGGTGCTTGTGATCACCGAATGATGGCCGACATGATTGAAGTAGGTAGTTTTATTGGTATGGCAGCTATGACTCAATCAGCTCTTACAATTAAAGATGTTGATTATGATGCTTTAGGATTGATTCCAGAAGTTTTCAAAAGAATGGGCATTAAGATTGAAGTTAGAGGCAAGGATCTTTTTATTCCTGAACAAAAAGAATACGAAGTGGAGACTTTCATTGATGGTGCGATCATGACCATTGCTGATGCTCCCTGGCCCGGATTTACACCCGATCTTATCAGCATTATGTTAGTGGTTGCTACACAAGCTAAAGGAAGTGTTTTAATCCATCAAAAAATGTTTGAAAGCCGCTTATTTTTTGTAGATAAACTTATTGATATGGGTGCACAAATAATACTTTGTGATCCACACCGAGCTACGGTTATTGGTTTGAATAATAAATATCCGCTTCGTGGGATTTCGATGACCTCGCCCGACATAAGAGCAGGAGTTGCATTATTGATTGCTGCACTTTCTGCCGAAGGTAAAAGCATTATCGATAATATTGAGCAAATCGATCGTGGTTATCAAAATATTGATAAAAGGCTCAGAATGCTAGGAGCCAAAATAACACGCATTGAATAAAACCCCTCAAATTTTATAAATTAATATGACAAATTGTCTCAATATACAAATTGGCAAATAATTTGTTATGTAGAAATGGATTAATAATAATACAAATTCTTGATTGAAAAATGGCAAAGAATACCGCTAAAAATACAGAAGAGGAGATAAAAGAAATGGCTGAGACTAAAGAAAATGAGCAAAAAAGTGCTCAAGAAGAAACTAAAAAGGTCAAAGCTGAAAAGCCTTCGAAGAAGAAAACCCGCAAAGCAAAAAAAACAGCGACTGAATTAGTTGAGGAAGAAAAAATCAAATATGCTGAATTAAATGACAAATATCTTCGTCTTTTTTCTGAATTTGATAACTTCCGTAAAAGAACCATAAAAGAACGTTTGGAATTAATGAAAACAGCATCTCAAGACCTTATTATGTCGATGTTACCTGTTGTTGATGATTTTGAAAGAGCGATGCAGGCCTTTGAAGAAACGAAAGAAAATGAAAGTTTGAAAGAAGGTATTAACTTGATTTATAATAAATTCAAATCCACACTAAATTCGAAAGGTGTTGAGTGTATGGAATCAAAAGGAAAAGATTTTGACACTGATTTTCATGAGGCCTTAACTCAAATTCCTGCTCCATCTAAAAACTTAAAAGGAAAAGTAGTAGATGTTATTGAAAAGGGTTATACCATGAATGGAAAAGTAATTCGATTTGCTAAAGTAGTTGTTGGAAACTAGGTATTCTATTTTACACGCTAGCTATACATACAAAAAATGTCTAAACGAGATTATTACGAAGTATTAGATGTACCACAAGGTGCAACCGAAGCAGAAATTAAAAAAGCCTATCGTAAGCAGGCACTAAAATTTCATCCGGATAAAAATCCAGATGATAAAGCTTCTGAGGAAAAATTTAAGGAAGCAGCCGAAGCATATGAGGTTTTAGGCAATCCAACTAAACGGAGCCGTTACGATCAGTACGGTCATGCCGGTGTTGGTGGAGCAGCCAATAGTGGAGGTGGCTTTGGCGGCGGTTTTGGCGGCGGCATGAGTATGGATGACATCTTTAGTAATTTCGGAGATATTTTCGGAGGAGCTTTTGGTGGTGGCGGAGGCGGAAGTCGTCGACGCAGAGTAAATAAAGGCTCTAATCTTCGTGTAAAAGTTAAGCTCACCCTTGAAGAAATTGCCAATGGGGTTGAGAAAAAAATAAAAGTCAATAAATACGTTAATTGTAATTCCTGTGGAGGAAGCGGTGCTGAAGGTCATTCAGGACACACATCTTGTCCTACATGTCATGGTTCTGGTCAGGTAACACGCATAGCCAATACTTTTCTTGGCCAAATGCAAACATCATCCACTTGTCCTAGTTGTAGTGGCGAAGGAAAAATAATAAAAAATAAATGCACCTCTTGCGGTGGACATGGAATTGTTAAAGGTGAGGATGTAATTACCATCAAGCTCCCAGCTGGAGTTTCAGATGGCATGCAACTTTCTGTGAGTGGAAAAGGAAATGCCGGAGAACGAGATGGTATCCCAGGAGATTTAATCGTATTGATCGAAGAAATTCCTCATGAAGAATTAATTCGTGATGGTGCAAATTTAATTTTCGATAAATACATTAGTATTCCTGATGCTAGTTTAGGAACTACCATCGATATTCCTACAGTAGATGGTAAAGCAAGAGTTAAGATTCCTGCTGGCACACAAGCAGGGAAAATACTTCGTCTCAAAGGAAAAGGGTTGCCTGACGTAAATTCGTACGGCCGGGGTGATTTATTAGTAAACATCAATGTTTGGACTCCCAAATCTTTATCAAAAGAAGAAAAAGAAATACTTGAGAAATTAGCTAATTCTGAAAACTTCAAACCAAATCCTAGTAGTAAAGACAAGAGTTTTTTCAGTAGGATGAAAGATTACTTTGAAGGTTATTAAAATCTAAACAATATCTTAATGGAACTTTTTGTAGCAGAAAATATTACGAAGACTTTTGCAAATCATACCGCACTAAATAATTTAAGCATCAAAGTTCCAGAAAAAAGCATTTTTGGATTATTAGGCCCCAATGGTGCTGGAAAAACTAAACTGATACGGATCATTAATCAAATAACAGCTCCTGATTCAGGCAGCTTATTTTTGAATGGTGAAAAACTAAGTCAGAAGCATATTGCAAATATTGGTTACCTCCCTGAAGAACGTGGCTTGTATAAAAAAATGAAGGTGGGTGAACAATCTGTTTATTTAGCTCAACTCAAAGGATTAAGTCGTTCCGAAGCTATAAAACGACTAAAATATTGGTTCGAAAAATTTGAAATTGGAGCTTGGTGGGATCGTAAAGTGGAAGAGCTCTCGAAAGGAATGCAACAAAAAATCCAATTCATTGTGACTATTTTGCACGAACCCGAACTACTCATTTTTGATGAACCATTTTCAGGTTTCGACCCCATCAATGTAAATCTACTCCGCGAAGAAATCTTAAAATTAAGAGATAAAGGATCAACCATCATTTTCTCCACTCATAATATGGCATCGGTTGAAGAGCTATGTGATCATATTGCTTTGATAAACGATTCTGAAAAAATCTTGGATGGAGAAGTGAAGGAAGTTAAATCCCGCTTTAAAACCAATATCTT
>JAOZUV010000140.1 GCA_029938505.1 Bacteroidales bacterium
CAAAGTAGTTGCCAAATTAAAAGATGAGGGTATTGATAAAGCTGGTTTAACTCGTGATAAATTCATGGAACATGCCTGGGAATGGAAAGAAAAACATGGAGGAATCATCCTTGAACAATTAAAAAAATTAGGTGCTTCTTGCGATTGGGATCGTACTCGTTTTACCATGGATGAGGCTTTGTATGAATCTGTAATTGATGTTTTTATTGATCTCTATAAAAAAGGATTGATTTACCGTGGCGTTCGTATGGTAAATTGGGATCCTCAAGCCTTGACTGCTTTATCAGATGAAGAAGTAATCCACAAAGAAATTCAATCGAAATTATATTATTTATCCTATAAAGTTGAAGGAAGCGATAAATCAGTATGCATTGCCACCACTCGCCCAGAAACTATTCTTGGAGACACAGCTCTTTGTGTACATCCTGAAGATGAGCGTTACTTTCATTTAAAAGGTAAAAACGTAATCGTTCCTTTAGTTGAGCGTAGTATTCCCGTTATTTTTGATGAATATGTTGACCAAGAATTTGGAACTGGTGCCTTAAAAATTACGCCTGCTCACGATATCAACGATTATAATTTAGGACTAAAATACAAGCTCGACACCATTGATATTTTCAATGACGACGGAACCTTAAACGAAAAGGCTGAGCTTTATATTGGAAAAGATCGTTTTGCTGTTCGTAAAGAAATTGTGGCTGATTTAGAAAAAGCTGGTCAATTGGTAAAAGTTGAGGATTATGTAAACAAAGTAGGTTTTTCTGAGAGAACAGATGCTGTGATCGAACCAAAACTTTCGCTACAGTGGTTCATGAAAATGACCGAAATGGCCAAGCCTGCTTTAGAGTTGGTGATGGACGACAGCATTCAGTTCCACCCTAAGAAATTCAAAAATACTTACCGTCACTGGATGGAGAATGTAAAAGACTGGTGTATTTCTCGTCAATTGTGGTGGGGACAGCGCATTCCGGTTTACTATCTTCCAAATCGTGAGATGGTGGTTGCTAAATCTGCGGAAGAAGCATTAAAATTAGCCAAAGAAAATTTTGACTTGCCTGATTTAAAAATGGAGGATTTAAAACAAGACGAGGATGTACTCGATACTTGGTTCTCTTCATGGTTATGGCCCATCTCTGTTTTTGATGGCATTCGTAATCCAAACAATAAAGACATTAATTATTATTATCCAACCAATGATTTGGTGACAGCTCCTGAGATCTTATTCTTCTGGGTGGCACGTATGATCATGGCTGGTTTGGAATACAGAAAAGAAATCCCTTTCAAGAATGTTTATCTAACAGGAATTGTTCGCGATAAACAAGGACGGAAAATGTCAAAATCTTTAGGAAATTCTCCTGATCCTATTAAATTGATGGAAAAATACGGAGCCGATGGCGTGCGTGTAGGAATGCTCCTCACCTCCCCTGCTGGTAACGATTTACCTTTCGACGAAGGATTGTGTGAACAAGGACGAAATTTCAGCAATAAAATTTGGAATGCTTTACGATTAGTTAAAGGTTGGGAAGTAGATACAAAAATTGAACAGCCAGATTCAAGCAAAGTAGCCATTGAATGGTTTGATGCTAAGCTCAATGAAACGCTCAAGCAATTGGACGATCATTTTTCGAAATACCGAATTTCGGATGCTTTAATGTCGACCTATAAATTGATTTGGGATGATTTCTGTTCTTGGTATCTAGAGATGATAAAACCAGCTTATCAAAAACCCATTGATGCAGCAACCTTGAAAAGCACCATTGATTTCTTTGAAAAGATTATGAAAGTGGCACATCCATTCACTCCATTTATTTCAGAAGAAATTTGGCACATATTGGATGAACGCAAAGAAGGCGATGACATTATGTGTAGTCTTTTACCTGAAGCTAGCAGAGTAAATCGTAAAATTCTTGAGCAATTCGAATTCGCTAAGGAAGTAATTAATGCAATACGTTCGGTACGTGCTTCAAAAAATATTCCAATGAAAGAAGGTATGGAGCTTATGATTAAGAAAAATGATCAGGCTGCTGATTTTACTTTCGACAGTATTATTGCCAAACTTTGTAATTTGAGCACTATTAATTATGTAGATGAAAAAGTAGATGGTGCCAATAGCTTCCTGATTAAATCCACCGAATTTTATATTCCCCTTTCTGATTCGATCAATATTGAAGATGAGATTAAGAAATTGGAAGAAGAACTTAAATACACTCAAGGCTTTTTGAAATCTGTTCAGAAGAAACTTTCGAATGAGCGTTTTGTAAATAATGCTCCTGAAAAAGTAATCACTATTGAGCGAAATAAACAAGCCGATGCTGAAGCCAAAATCAAAGTAATTGAAGAGCAACTGAAAGCATTTAAAAAATAAGATACTGATGTGCTGATGTAAAAAGGGACGACATCCTATCAGAAGGATGTCGTCCCTTTTTATATGTTAATAAATGGTCACTGAGTTTATCGAAATGCCCATTTACAGTATCCGTCATTCCGGTATGTTCCGGAATCTGATGATAAATTGTGAGATGTTGAATCCCCGCCTGAACGGGACGGGCAGGAAGTTCGGAATGACGATAAGAAAATTAATCCTGATCAGTAAATGGTTGGGATTTTTTGTTTCTACTTCTAACTCTCTCCTTTTTTTCAAGGGGGAGAAAATCCGCTTTAGCGGATAGAGGGGGTGAAATATTATTGTTAAAACATCGAATACTGCGATTTCGATAAACTCAGTCTCCACTTTAAACAAACTTCTCAATCAACTCCACCAAACGGGTAGAATAACCCATTTCATTATCGTACCAAGCAACTACTTTAACCAGTTTATTTTTATCGCCCAATACGGCTGTGAGTCCGGCATCAAATATGGCTGAGTGTGTGTTCCCAATCACGTCCATAGAAACGATTGGGTCTTCAGTATATTCTAAGATTCCTTTTAAACGACCTTCTGCAGCCTCTTTAAAAGCAGCATTGATTTCTTCAATACTAGTAGGTTTTTTTAGAGTTCCTGTTAAATCTGTCAATGAACCATTTGGCACCGGAACACGAATTCCGGCTCCACCAAGATTCTTACTTAAATGAGGAAATATTTTTGTAACGGCCTTAGCCGCTCCGGTTGTAGTCGGGACAATAGAATAGGCCGCTGCTCTACCGCGACGTAAATCTTTATGATGGCCATCCAACAAATTCTGATCTTGGGTATAAGAGTGAACCGTAGTTATAAACCCCTTCTCAACACCCCAATTTTCATCTAATACCTTAATCAAAGGAGCCACATTATTGGTGGTACAGGATGAGTTTGAAATAATCAAATCATTTTTATCGATCACATGATCGTTCACCCCTAAAACCACATATTTAACACCATTGCTTTGTCCTTTAGCTGGAGCCGAAATAATTACTTTCTTCGCACCCGAACCTTCAATATGTTTCATGGCCTTGGTTTTGGTCACGAATTTCCCGGTAGCTTCAATCACAACATCGATATTCAACGCTGCCCAAGGAAGACGATCCGGCATTTTTTCGGCTATTACTTTAATGTATTTACCATTCACAATAATATGTTCCTCATCATGACTCACCTCACCCTTAAAGGTTTTATGTACCGAATCGTATTTAAACAAATGCGCCAAAGTGCGGGCATCCGTTAAATCATTAACAGCAATCACATCCATACGTTCGTTCTGCAATAACTGTCGTAATACAATTCGTCCAATCCGTCCAAAACCGTTGATAGCCACTCTAATTTTTAACATAATAATCCTCTCTCTTATACTTTTTATATTACCGTCATTTATTAGCACAAAATTAGGAAAATTCGTTAAACTAAAGACTCTATCGATGAAAATCTATTCTTTGTAGATATATTAAAAAATTGTGCATTCTTAAGTGCTAAAATCCACTTAATTTCTTAATTTAGCTCCTCAATTTTAATTCATTATCTAAACCTATTATGGAACAAGCAAAAAAATACATTCAAGAAAATAAAGACAGATTTTTAGAAGAATTATTCGGATTAATCCGAATTCCTTCTATCAGTTCAATAGCTGATCATAAAGACGACATGGTGAAAGCTGCTGAATACTGGAAAGCTTCTATGTTAAGTGCTGGATGCGACAAAGCCGAGGTGATGCCTACCGCAGGAAATCCCGTTGTTTTTGGGGAGAAAATCATAGATGCCAATTTACCAACTGTTTTGGTTTATGCACATTATGATGTAATGCCTGTTGATCCTATCGATTTATGGAATAAGCCTCCTTTTGAACCAACAGTAGAAGATGGAAAAATTTGGGCTCGTGGCGCCGATGATGACAAAGGACAAGCCTTTATGCATGCCAAAGCTTTCGAAGCAATGGTAAAAACAAATACACTTCCTTGTAATGTAAAATTCATGATTGAAGGAGAAGAAGAAATTGGTTCTCCAAATATGGGTGCATGGTGCGAGGCTAATAAAGCTATTTTAGATGCCGATATTATTTTAGTTTCTGATACTGGAATGATTGCTCCTGACATCCCATCAATTACTACCGGACTTAGAGGTTTAGGTTATTGGGAAGTAGAAGTAACTGGACCGGATAAAGATCTTCACTCAGGATTATTTGGTGGTGCTGTTGCTAATCCAATCAATGTATTGGCGAAGATGATTACTGATATGATGGATGAAGACGGTCATGTGACCATGCCTGGTTTTTACGATGATGTATTGGAAGTAAGTTTGGAAGAACGCAAAAAAATGGCTGAAGCTCCATTCGACGAAGAAGGCTATAAAAAAGCATTGGATGTAAAAGCATTGAAAGGTGAAAAAGGATATACTCCAAGTGAGCATACCGGTATTCGTCCAACATTTGATATTTGTGGTATTTGGGGTGGTTATACGGGCGAAGGTGCAAAAACTGTACTTCCTTCAAAAGCCTATGCAAAAATTTCGAGCCGTTTGGTACCTAACCAAAACAACGAAAAAATCATGCAGATGTTCAAAGAACACTTTGAAGCAGCTGCTCCCGATTATGTAAAAGTTAAGGTAACTAGTTTACACGGTGGACAAGCTTATGTTTGCCCAATTGACATTCCTGCGTACAAAGCTGCTGAAGTAGCTTATAATAAAACCTATAACCGCATGCCAGTTCCAGTACGTAGTGGTGGAAGTATTCCAATCATTGCCACTTTTGAAGAAAAACTGGGATTAAAATCGGTATTAATGGGCTTTGGTTTAGAGAGCGATGCTATTCACTCACCAAACGAAAACTTCCCATTGGAGCAATTCTATAATGGAATTGATACCATTACTGAATTTTATAAAGCCTATGCTGAGATAATGAAATAAAAAGAAAAGTGACTTCGTCACTTTTTAAATATTGAAAAAACCCATCCCGAATTTCGGGATGGGTTTTTTGATATTTGGATATTTTTCTTAAATTTACGTTGAAGATTGAATGTTTTCTTACTCCCCAAAATTGAAAACTTGTAGTTGGTAAATAGTATTACTAAAAAATAAATGGAGTCTGAATCCTTAAAATATCAGTATCGAATTGTTGCATTCTTAGATATACTAGGATTTAAAAGTATGCTTTATGAATTCGAAAAGGAAGCTCTCGAAAATGGAACAGAAGATGACAAGAAATTAGTATCCCAGAAAGCCACTGATTTTGTAAATGTTTTTAAAGAGGTGACTAATTTGATGGATAAATTTGAATGTAATTATTACTTATTTAGTGATAATATTTGTTTGACTGTTGACCCACATCATGACAAATCGTTAATTTCTGACATATTATTCACAATAAGTAATCTGTTCAGAAAATTTTCGCAGATGGGATTTTTTCTTCGGGGTGGAATTGATTACGGTTTAATGCTAGATGAAGAATCAATTGCAATGGGAGTACCATTAGCAAATGCTTATATCATGGAAAGTGAAAAAGCAATTTACCCTAGAATAATAATGTCAGATAGATTCGTACGATTTATTGAGAATAAAAACTTAGATGAACACAATCTGT
>JAOZUV010000141.1 GCA_029938505.1 Bacteroidales bacterium
TAATTATTGTATTTTTATTTTTCTCTTTGCACCAGAGAATGTGTTATCCTGATTTTTTCATCTAATAAAAAAACCCAATGATTAGAAATTTCTTAATGGTGGCTTTCCGGAATTTGTGGAAAAATAAATTATTTTCATCAATTAATATTCTCGGACTAACAATAGGGATGACAGCCTGTTTATTGATTTTAATTTATGTTCAATTTGAACAAAGCTATGATAGCTTTCATAAGCGTTCTGATGAAATTTTTCGGCTCCGATATGAGCGTGTGAGTGAAACGGGCGAAGCCGTCCGATTTGCCTCCTGTTGTCCACCAGCAGCTCCTCGCATGAGAGATCAATTTCCAGAAGTAGAAATTGTTGCACGTTGTTTTTCGCGCAGAGCTACCTTTACTTCTGATGACAAACATAAGTTTATTGAGGATAATAATTTTTTTGTTGAACAAGAATATTTCGATATTTTTGATTTTGAGTTTATTGCTGGTGACTCCAAAAATGGAATCCGCGAAGCAAACAATTGTTATATTTCGGAATCTACTGCCTATAAATACTTTGGGGATGAAAACCCTATCGGTAAAACCCTAAGTCGCGATAATCAACTTCATTTTAAAGTGGCAGGTGTTTTTAAAAATTTCCCTAACAATACACATATGCAAATTGATATCGCCTTATCCTATCCCAATATATGGGATATTTACGGAAGGGATATTGAAAATTCGTGGGGCGATAGCGGCTTTTATACCTTCTTTATTTTACAGCCAAATACAAATATGGAAAACTTTAAGAAGAAGTTAGCCGATTTGGTTGAAACAGAATGGGGCGAAGCACTTAGATATTATAAACTCACATGCGAGCTTATCCCTCAAAAGCTTACCGATATTCATCTAGAATCACATTTTCAGCAAGAGTTAAAAGTTAATGGGGATAAACAAACGGTGAATTTTTTATTCATCATTGCCATTTTTATTATCGTGATTGCTTGGGTAAATTATATCAATTTATCGACTGCTCGTTCATTAACCCGTGCTCGTGAAGTTGGACTCCGAAAAGTGGTAGGAGCTGCAAGAACCCAACTCATGGGGCAGTTTTTTATAGAAACTTTGCTGCTAAACTTTATCGCCCTGATATTGGCCGTTGGATTTTTAGAATTAAGCCGACCCCTATTTAGTCAAATCACCGGAGTACCTTTAAATTACTTAATATTTGATCAAAGCTGGTTCTGGATTAGTTTGAGTGTTTTATTTATTATAGGTGTTTTTCTGTCGGGATTATACCCAGTCATTGTGCTAAGCTCCTACAAACCAATCTCAGCTTTAAAAGGCAAATTAGGAAACTCTGCTAAGGGAATCAACCTCCGAAAAGCCCTGGTCATTTTTCAAGTAATTATGGCCTTGATTTTAATTACCTCAACATTTGCGGTTTTTAAACAAATCAGCTTTATGCAAGATCAGTCTTTAGGGATAAAGATTGAAAATATTGTGGCTGTCAGAGCTCCCCGAATTAGAGATAATGAAAGCATTCGTACCCGAATGGCTTCCTTTAAAGAGGAATTGATAAAAAATTCAAACATTAGTAAAGCCAGTGTGGTGACAGAAATACCTGGACGTCAGATTTATTGGGATGCAGGAGGCATTATGCCTGCCGGAACCGAAGACAGCAAAAATTATCAAATTGTAGGGATTGATTATGATTTTATGGATTTGTTTGATGTAGAATTAGTGGCTGGTCGAAATTTCTCCAAAGATTTTGTTACTGATGAGAAACAAGCCTTGATTTTTAATGAAACAGCCGTAAGATGGATGGGCTTTAAAGATGCCGAAACAGCCATTGGTCAACGCATTAATTATTGGGGAAACATTTACAATATTGTAGGTGTTTTTAAGGATTACCATCAACAATCGCCCAAACAAGATTTTGAACAACATATTTACAGATATTTACCTACAGGAAGAGATGTAAGAGGAATGATCACCATCAAAATTCACGAACAAAAAATTAACGAAACCCTTGATTACATACAAAAATCATATAGCGAATTTTTCCCTGGGAATCCTTTCGAATTTGTATTTGCAGAAGAATATTATGAACAACAATACAAAACAGATAAAATGTTCGGAACTGTTTTTGGAATTTTTGCAATATTAGCAATCTTCATCACAGCCATGGGTATTTTAGGTTTAACCTCCTTTATGATTGAGCAACGTACTCGCGAAATCAGCATCCGAAATGTAATGGGAGCAAGTTTATCTCGGATCTTAATTTTATTTGGCAAAGAGTTTTTATACCTAATTTTAATCTCCTTTGTTATTGCAGCTCCATTGAGTTATTGGGGTCTCTCATATTGGCTCGAATCATTTAGTAATCGGATGAGTTTAAGCATTGCTATATTCGTATTACCTCTGGTAATTACTCTTTTCGTTGCTGGAGCTACTATCAGTTTTTTGGTATATTATGCCACTCAGAAAAACCCAGTCGATACGTTGAAATACGAATAAAAATGAAAGCGGCTATTTGCCGCTTTCATTTTTATTCGTCATCAAATCTTCTTGATCCGGTTTTTATAAGATGTCCAAAATAGACTGCATTTGTAAATACCTTATTACTTCCATACCAAACACCTCTAAAATTAGTATTATCAAAAATTGAGATAATCTTACCTCGACCTAAAGCATTAATCATAACAAAAGGAGCCCCTTTTATTCTTTCATGATTTAAATCAGAACAATAACCACTTAAAAGAGGATCACTCGAATAACGAATGGGTGATGCATACGGGTTTTCTGATAATTCGGCAACCATGGTTCCCGACTTAAATATTGGTAAAGCTTTTTGTGTATAACCAAAAGCTAGTGGATGTGATAAATCCATTTCAGTTTTGAATATTGCACCACTGATAGCTTGACGATTTGCATCTGCAGACATCTCGCCATATACAGGTTTCTTACTAAGATTACTTACAGACTTTTTAAATTTAATATCAAGATTAAAAGCTTTAGATGCCCACTTAGAAGCGTTTTTATAAGCAATCAAACTACCTCCATTTTTCAACCAGGTCGTTATTTTTTCAACAACGGCTTCTGATAAATCATCATAACTTCCTCCGGGGAGAATTAGCACATTATAGTTATTTATATCTACACGATTTATTCGATCCACTTCGAGCAATGTTATCGGTTGCAAATATCGTGTATCAAACAAATGCCATATTTCGCCTGCATCACGGCTACTCGTTTGCCCCTCAACAAGCATTAAGATTCGTTTTTGTTTTAAGGAAGAAAAGCTGCCACTCCCCAAATCTATTCCATTTGGTGTTAGTGAAGTTTTCAAAGAATAGATGTTAAGACCATCGCGTTTTGCTATCATCTCCATCTTTTGCTGTATCTCCTCTTGATTCATGTTTTGATCGTAAGCGGGAATTAAAATAGTACCGTACGAAAACTCTTTATTCAAATTTTCATCACGATAGGTAAATGGAGATTGCGCAACTTTAGCTCGTAAGCCTAAGGCTAAAATTTCGGACAATGCACGAGGAGCATAATATTCATTCCATTGAAAAGCCCAAGCTACCGTATTTTCACTGCTATTTACAACAGTGCCGTGCATTTGTAATTCAGTAAGGACATCTCTCTTTAATTTATCAAACTGTTTTTTATCCTTAATTTCTGCCAGAGGCAAATTAAATGACATGGCCATATTCCAGGTTGAAACATCATAAAAAGTTTGATCCTTAAAATAACGACTTACCTCAAACAAAGATTTTATCAAGCGGTAATTTTGTTGTTTTAGGGGAATCATATAAGAAGACTCTTTAGCGAAAAGCTTATCTCCCACTTTAATATCATCCGACAATTGATAAACATTAATGTGGTGATTTTTAAGGACTTTTAGTAACTCAAGGGTTCTGCCTTGATCACTCACTCCTCCAAACAAATAAGCTTTAACACCCTCTTTATCTGCTTCTTTAAATGCATTCGCATAAAACTCTTTTTGATAGTCAAGCAATTCAACTCTCATATCTTTAGCAGCTTCGAGGGTTGATAAAGTAACTGTAAATTGGTTCCTTATTGCAAACGGAAATGTAATAATTCCATTATCCGTTTGACGTTGAAAACCGCGAACACTTGCTTGCTCAAATAATATCCCAACACCAGAGTTTATATCTGGATAAGAGCTCCCTTTTCCATAATAATAATCATCAAACACTTCCTCCGAAAAATAGCGAGATCCAATTGCATCCAAATATTTTGCATGATATTTTGCAATCTTAGCTGTCAGCAAATGATTTTTATGAGGGGTGAGTGGGTTTATTCGGCTAGTAACACCTGGCTGAAAGAAAAAAGTATTATTTGAACCCATTTCATGATGATCGGTAACTACATTTGGTCTCCATCTTTGGATTTGCTCAACACGTCCACGGCTTTCGGGATGAGTTAATAAAATATAATCCCTATTCAAATCAAACCAATAATGATTAGTACGACCACCTGGCCACACTTCATTAAACACACGACTTCGAGGATCAATTACACCTGATTTGTTTTTGTGCATATTTGCCCAATTAGCAAATCGATTTATTCCATCAGGATTTAAAGCTGGGTCAACAATAATAACAGTATTTTCTAATAATTTTTCAATTTCTTCACCTTTGGCTGCAGCTAAAAAATATGTCGTAAGTAAAGATGCATTTACAGCACTAGCTTCATTCCCATGAACGGAATAACCCAACACAACAATAAGTGGCATATTTTTAACATTTATTTCAGATGAAATACTGGGATCGCTCAATTTTAAATGTTCTGTTCTAATTTTGTCAAGTTTTTCAAGGTTTTTTGGAGAGCTGAAAATTAGGTGATATAATGGGCGATTTTCATGCGATCTAGCATACTCTTTTAAGACTGCCCGATTAGTTGAATTCGCAATGGTTTTTAAATACATTACCAATTGATCGTGGCTAACCATCCACTCTCCAACTTCATAGCCTAAAACACTTGAGGGTGTCGGGATATTTGCATTAAATTCAACACTCTTTGGCATATAATAATCCAAATTGGAATTTGCACTTAAATTCAAACTAATAAGGCTAATGATAACAATCAAAAAAGTATTTTTCATAACAAATAATTTATAGTTAGCAATTTAAGAATTTTTATTCCCCATACATTGTTCTATCATTATTTAATCGACATTATAAACAAGAATGTGTACCAAATCAAAATAATAACTTACCAACAATAAACTGAGATAGACAAAACAAAGCTTGTAATAGGTAATCCGTTGCTTGATTGTAACTACAATTTTATCTTTTCGTACATTTACTGTGAATAAATATTTTTTAAATTAGCCTGTATATTTATATCTACACCAATGAATAAAGCAAAATATTTAATACTTCTTTTTTTTCTAATAGCATTTTGTTTGCCTGTTTTTTCAGGTGAAAAAATTAGCTACTATAAAAAAGAATTAAAACGAAAAGATTTATCCGACTCTACACGTATGGCGTATTATAAAATTTTATTTTATGAATACGTTAAATTCGATGATGATACGGGACTAGAGTATGGTAAAAAACTCATCAGTTTTGCCTATTCAAGATCACTTAAATTGGATGAAAAGTTTGAATTTAGATATGGCAAAAGTCTCATTGAGTTTGGGCATTATAGTGATGGATTAAAATATACTAACTCTTTACGTAAAAAATATAAGAGTAAAAGCGATTATTCTAAAATGCTCAAAGCTGATGGCTTAACAGCCTTATTGTATTATAAAAAAGGATATATTTCAAAATCTATTCACTCCTACAAAAGCAATATTGAATTGGCATTGAAATTCGAATATTTTGATTATGCAGCCAACACTTTATACACCCTTGCAAATATTTATTCAGATATTGGCGAAGCCGATAATGTAT
>JAOZUV010000142.1 GCA_029938505.1 Bacteroidales bacterium
ACCTCATTAGTTATTTTATAAATACAGAAGTTATCTTTGTCTATACAAACCATAAGATTATCATAATAGAGCATCCTCATTAGCTTATCTGAGTCAACGTCATCAGTTTGAGGCATCTCTGACAATCTCATGTATATTCTTGTTGTTTCGGCTGCTGGTATTTCTACTATGGTTTTATGCTTCATTTTGCGTTATCCCTCAATTTAAGCTCCTTTTTTTGAGGTCGGTCTCTGTATATCCATGTTTTGACTTTTGTAATTGCGCAATACCTCAATTTTAGGGTTAAGCTGCATAAGCATCGTAATTAACCTTTACTTTTCTGTTAATTCTCCTAACTTTTGGCTTCGGGAATCTTACATTTAAATCTGCATGACATATCCTTGCAATACAATCCAGCATATCATCATGTGTCGCAACAGGAAAGGGCATAAACTCTTCATTTATAAAGGTCTGTGTGAAGTCAACCTCTTTCCCCTCGTAATTAATAAACAAACATTTAGAAGGTAGGTAAAACCTATGATACTCAAATATTGGGACAAGCTGTCTTATCCTGTCATTCTTCGGAGTAGCACCGCCTAATGGAGTGATATTGAACCTGTAATTATGTTGCTCTTGGACATACTCTATGTGCTCAATATCTGAATCTTTGCCATACTTCTCGTACCCTGTGGCTTTAATGTTATACTTTTGGTGAAACTCAAACATCTTATCTGTTCGCTCTGTTAAGTTGAGTCTGTCCCTTATCCCATCAACAAGGTAGTAGTTACCATCATCTCCTACACCAATTACAATAATAACCGTATAATCATTATCTTTCTTCTTCTCCCCTGCTGGATCACATAATAGATAGTAGTTCCACCTACTATCCCAAGAGTCTCTGCCCGACATATAAGGGAAGTTATCATAATATTCAATCCATTCTTCTTTAAACCCCATTGCATCTTCTGCTTTAGGATTTTGAAGCATTTGACACGCAAAAATATAAACTCCCATGTCTCTATATTTTTCATCTAGTGTTTTTTGTTTTAATAAGACTGGTTTGCCTTTGGCTGTCCCATCGTCTGTGGCTGGGTATATTCTTGGGACAACTGAATCTCGATCAAGCATAACCTTGTAAGTATCGTTGAAATGGTATCTTGTGCCTATTGTACGTCTGACCCCACCATCAGCACCTAAATTTAATGACAGCGCCCAAGCATCATTAACCTTCTTGATCTGGTCTGTTGTTGTTACTGACTCTCTTGTTACAACATCGTCATAATTTAATATAAGGAAATGCTTAGATGTCGGTTGCCCATCAATAAGCCCATGAGCCTCAACTGTTGCCTCTTTTGGGTTTGTCTTGCGCTTAACTACTATCCCTGCATCTAATGACCACCTAGGGGATTCTCTTTTCGGGTCCTGGTATAACACATTAGGATATAATTGTTTTAAAAGTTCATTAGATTCAAGCTCTACCTTAATTTGGTTAAGAAACCCTTTTGCTATTGGCTTTGTATGACTAAAAATACCTATTGTTACCTCTTGATCCCAATAATAAGAATTTGAACTATGCGAATCTAATATGTCTTGGATTGATTTGGCGTATGTGATTATTGTTGATTTATAGTGCTCCCTTGCCCATAAATCCAGCATCCCATTAGGATTGTCTTGGACTTCTCTGCATCTATTATATAAAAAATCTCTGTTTACATCTTCTCTATGAAGCAGTTTGCATAATAAAAAGAATAAATCCCTTCTACCTAACTCAGCCATTGCTCCAATCACACAATCAGCTTTTTTAGCATCTGCCATTAAATCAGAATACATTTCAAGAGCGATTTGCCTGGTTTCTTGCATTAGCCTATAATCTCATTTATTTTATCTAACACTTCTGGTGTTAATCCATGCTTGACTGTTGATTCTGTTTTAATCTTCTCTGCAAACTCATCTGATTTCTTTTTAGTTAGATACTCCATTGCAATATTCGGTTTACTCGCCATTGAATCAACCACCGATTTACGAGCTAATAATATAGGGTTCTCTTTTAACCGCTCTTTCCGCTCCAAAAATTTTGGGTTAGCTTCTTGGTAATTATATAATGTAGACTTAGATATATCAGCATTAAGACACGCCTCAAGGTCAGTGCATCCCCACTTAAAAGCATCCTCTAAATTCTGGATAGTTGCTTTAGTCATTTTTGTTGGTCTGCCTGCTGGCATTTTATCCCACCTTAAATTTTAATATTTTTTGATTTTGTTCTGTTTTTACTGGATAGATTATATTCTCTCTTTTTATCCTGTTCTCTTTGATCATTTTCCTAAAAGCTCTAAAAGCGTTGCTCCTAACTTTTTTTAATATTTTTGTTTTATCTTCTGGAGCAACCAGGACTATATACTGGTAATGAGAATTTTTTGTTTTTAAATCATAATTGAAAAGGATTCCACCGCTCCTGTGACCATATATCTCAGCTTCTAATATTGACGGTATAGCTACTTCTCTTGTATTAAAAGGAATTACAGCAACCACAACAGATCCGACTATACCTTTTAAAACAGTTCGCCTGCTTACAATATTGAGTTTTTGCCACCGCATTTTATAAAGTGTTTCTCCTATGTAACTATTTGATTCAAGCAAGACAGTTGGGTTTCTCTAAAAATAGGGTATTCGCCTTTTTTATATAAATACATTGGCTTTCCACATTTAATACAGAAACCTATTGCTCCAAACTCTTCTTTGGATTTTAAATACCCTTCTACGCCGCAACTATGACAATAAAAAGCTGCATCTATCATGTCTCCCATTGTTGCCTTCCTTTCCCACTCTGAATACATCTCACAACCATCACAGCGTTCTGTCCCTTCATTGCAACAGTTTATCATAGTGCATGGTTTGGTTGGTTGATATCCGTACATTTATTATTTCTTATAATAATTTTTATTAAGTTCTTTTTCTATTTCTTTGAATTTTTTATCTCTCTCTGTAACATTCTTTAATAGCCCTCTGTCATTTATCTTGATTTTTTTCTTTTTCTTTTTCTTTTTTGCGTTCTTGTATGCTTTTATAGCGCTTAATATTATTGACATAATCACCCCTTAAACATATACACCATTACTGTTGCATATAAAATTATTATTAAAAAAGAATATATTGGATTGTCTTGGATTATTGATAGGATTGTTGATAATTTGTTTTTCATTTTAATGCACCCACCCATGATATTTATTAAGTTGGGGGCTCTCTTTTGTAATATCTTTAGCTTGCCTTCTTAGTTTTCTACTTCTTTGATTTTTAAGCCACTTATTTCCACCTTTTTTAGTGAACCAACCACTTAAAGAACCTATTCTGCCTATTTGGGTTGAATCTAAGCTCATATCCACCACCCCAAAAACACAATTAAAACTATCGCTTCTATTACTGGAATATTTAATATTTTATTTAGGATTGAAGCAGAAACAGACCTGATACCTTTAATACCAAGCCTTTCAGAGTCTATCATATTTAGATTTTGCATAGAAAACTCCTTTAATTATTCACATTATCTCACATTAAAACAATAAAAGCAAAAAAAAAGCCGTATCTTGAGTAAATCTAAGGGAATAGTTATATTTACCTCTTATTCCAGTTTAACTGGTTGAAACCAAGAATAATTAAGTTAGGCTGGGTTTGCATTGTTTGGTTTGTCGTTATAAGGTGAGGTATTATTAACTTTAAACAAGGAGAATATCATGGATGAAACAAAACCAGAACCAGGGAACGTACTCGATTATTTCACTTATTTCCACACCCCTGACGAGAACCATTTCAAAAAGACAATGGCAGAAATCAAAGACTCTCAATCTCAATTTTGGGATGGGCTTATTTCAGCGCAGGAGTTAGAGACCCAAATCAGGAGAGCAGAGGAAAAATACTTTAAACAAAAATATTGGAATGTAACTTGCGATAAACTGAAAGCTAAACTTATAAAGGAAATAAAATGAAAGACTTTTGGAACGACATTTTTGACATAGATTGGAAACAATGGCGGCTGTATCTCGTAATTATCTTTTTGTCTGCTGTTGCTGGAACTGTTGTTGGAGTTTATTTGAATGAGTGGAGTAAGTATATTAATTTATTTTAGGAGATGATATGAACAACCCAAACATGAGAAGAAAACCATCACCAGAAACAAGAGCTATCTTTAATATTAATTATCGGGTAAAAGTTAAAACCAAACCAAGTAAACACGTTGAAACGATAAAACAATACAAGCTGAGAGGCGGCGAAATTGAAAAGCTGCCATACTTTAGAGGATTTACAAGCCTTCCTCTTGAATTTACTGTTTAGAAATAATCCCCTGATAGATTGTTTTTGTCAGGGGATTATTGCGTTTATCCTAAAATACTCCCGCCTTTCAAAGTCAAGGTTTCATCTCTTGGCACATCATCAGTTCTCATTATAATACTATTACTTGGTGGCGGCGGCTCTACTATATCGTAAGGTTGTATTATTGACAGGTTCACACCAGGATATTTTTTGTCTATTGTAAACCACCTTGCAGGCTTTCCTTTTTCTTCAACTGGAAGAATTACAGGGTTAATATGCCTCACAGAATCATTCTTGATATATTTTAAATCAGCTAAACCTTTAACCACAACGTTTATAAGAGAAGTATATTTGTAATATTTCTTATCTGGCAGCACAAAATGAAACCCTAAAATTATTGGATATTCAGGATCCTCAAAAAACTCTTTTAAGGCTTCTTGCTTTTTCTCGTTTTGCCTTATTGATTCCTTAAATCTTTTAGTTGTCGTTATTTCTATTGGTAGCCACAGCAGCATAATCCCTCCATCATAACAAGTTTATTGTTTAGTTTGCAGTATAACCAACCAGAATTACCTATCCATATTATTTTTAATTTATTACAATTTTGACACATTTTTTACCTTCCATTTTGTTTGCGTACTTATTCTTTGAGAGGTATTGTGACCCCCTTCTTTAAATTATAGTCCTAACTAATCTTAATTATTACTTTTACCAGGGGAGTTCTTCGGATACTCCAACCCCGCCCCAAAGATTTTAATGAGTCTTTAGCTCTCTTGATGTTTCCAAACAAGATCCACAACGCTCCGTTTTTAACCTATGAAAACTTAGAGTCCGATAAAAAGGCTTGCATTTGTCACATAACCCTGTATATTATTAGTTAGCTGGTTAGTACAGCTACTAAAAGGAGCCTCTCAACTCCAGTATTAATTAATTGAAAGCCTTGATGTAAAAATTGAGGCTTTCTTTTTTATTCGTTTCGTTGATAATCCACTGTTCTCCAATGGTATTATCTTTAATTTACAGACCTATTTTGTCTAAGTCAAGCTAAGCCGTATGGTTTGTTTCTATGCACTGTATTTAAAAAATCTATACCGTTTCCGCTTTATTATACCAAACCTTTTTCTGTTTAAAATATTTAGGCACTATTCTCTGTACTCCATGCTGATTAAATAAACATTCTGATACGTCTATGCACTTTGTAGACCGTAGCCAATAACACTCAGCGCAAGTCCTTTGAACTAAAATCTCATCCTTTGCTTTTGCAATCTTCTCCGCCTTTTTTATCCTCTTCTTCTTTTGGCTTATCCTCTCATTACTTGCGGATACTTGACAAGCCTTATCCATCCCACTTCTTATTTTTTTACCCTCGAATCTTCCAAAACATCTTTTACAGATCAAGAGCCTGGTTATTATTTTATTGCCTTTTTTGGATTTACTTCGATATTTTGGGATTACTTTTGAAAGTGGTGTTAGTTCATTGTTTTCATAAAGTAAATAAACGGTTCCAGGTTTCATTTTTTGGTAAAAATTTGAATACATTTAAGACTCCTTTCTATACTCCACCATTAACTCATTATTAATCAATAAAATATCAACGATTCGACATTTCCAAACCAT
>JAOZUV010000143.1 GCA_029938505.1 Bacteroidales bacterium
CTTCCAGAATGTATTTTATTATTACCAGTATGAGCACATCCATCATCCATATACCCCCATGGAAAAAAAATATCACTTAACCACATTGTTTTCATATCAGGACGGAAGTTTGCCCATTGAAATTTAAAAATTGTACCTGGTTGTGATGTTAAAATTGTTTGCCACTCATTTGAAGAAACAATATTGGGTGTAAACATTTCGTCTGCATCTAAAGTAATTAATAAGCGAGGACCTTTTATTTTTCTAGCTTCATTAATTAATAGTTTTTGCCGTTCTGGTTCGTTAAATGTTATAGATTGATTATTAACTAGAATTACTTTTGAATATTTTTTAGCAATTTCACGCGAACCATCTGTAGACATCTGATCAGCAATAATAATGTAATCAGCCCACAAACTAGTTGCTTGAAGAAACCTATCTAAAACCCAAGCCTCATTACGTGTTGGAGTTAAACAAATAACTGTTGGTTTCATAGTAATAGTTTTATTATTAAAGGATTGTTTAGATAGAATTAATAAATCTGATTATTTGTTTTCTATTATCATTTTTTGTTAAACGTTCTATTAATAATAATGCAGCTATTCGTTCTTTATAAATGGGATTCAATTTATTCCTAGTTTCATTAGATTGAAATAGTGAAAAGCATATTTTTAAGAACAGACGGAGTGTAGTTTTTAATTTAACAAGTTGTGGTATCATAATTATACCTATATAATAATAATAATCTCTCACTATATTAGTATTAATCCTGAAGCCGTTAAACATCCTTTCTTTATACTCAAGGGCTAATCTATTTTTACTAATATAGTGAGTATATTTTAACTCTTCATCATAGTATAGCCTGTACTTCATAAGAAGAATTCGAGCACAAATTTCACTATCTCCATCAGCTGTTAATACATCTTTGTTTCTATCGGATATTAATAAGGGGGTAGAGAATACCTTTTTTATGATAGTTTTGCGCGTTACCATTCCCGCTCCCCATAGATGTAATCTTTCCGTAAGAAAACCGCTAGAGTTGGCTTGTGTTCCAACTGCATAAGTGCCCTTTAATTCTTCAAACCATTCTGGAAAATCTAAATCAGATACTGCATTACTTTGTCCACCTAAAGCGCCAATTGTAGGTTCTGCTATCATTTTTTTGTAAGCATTCTTTAAGTAGGAAACGTCTAGCCAGTTATCGTCATCACAAAAAATTAGAATATCATATTTGGCTTCTTGAACACCCCTGTTTCTTGCAAATACTAATCCTTGTTGAGATTCTGTGATTATTTTAAAAGAGTTATCAAGTTCATATTTTCCCCATTCAAATTGAGCTACTTTATTTGTATCATCACTGGAGTTATTGTCTATAATAATTAGTTCCCACTTAATGCCCTCATTAATATTTTGCTTTACAATATGCTTGATTGTTTCTGGTAATCTGGTCTCGCTATTGTAGCAGCAGATTATTACTGAAATACCTTTATTCATGTAGGAAAGTATTATTTAATGCAACAGTATATTCATAGGTCTTCATGAATGATAAATCTATTTTTCTTTAAGACAGCATAAATTTTCTCCCTTATGTTAAATTCATCGTGTATTTCAATAATAACGACCTTAGTATTTATTAAGATTTGATCAATTATTGGGTATTCCAAGAATAGTTCTGTCTCTGCACCTTCAATATCAATTTTCAGTATATCAATTGTTTTTAAAGAATGTGATTTCATAATTAGATCTATTGTAGTGGCAGGAATAACTCTTTCATTCTTATCTTGTGTACTCCGTTTGGTTGTTAAAGCCCAATCTTTCCCATCCCTGAAGTCTCTGCTTAAGACAAGTGGTTCTTCTTATTAATATTATGAGAGTTAATTTTATTCTTACTAAGATTAAAATTAAGAATTTCAAAGTTGTTTTTTGAGGGCTCAACACTTATTAGTGATGCTTCAGGAAAAAAAGAGGAAAAATATACTCTAAAAAGACTAATGTTAGCACCAAGATCAACAACTACTTTAATATTTAATTTATACCCTAATATTATATCGATAGCATCTTGGTAATCTTCATTGATTATTAGCTGATCAAATAAGAAGATGTCACTACTATCACCCTTTCTTAAGCGTATAGTTTTTTTATTGCCATTAAGTATGCATTTTAGTTCAATATATTTATTATTTTTAATAATAAAATATCCTTTTTGAATGAGAGCACGTTATATTACTTTCTTGTGTATAATAGGGTGGACGTTTAACCAATTAAGTGAAAACTGATTGATTATTCTATTTATATAAAATACTCCTTTAATGTCAATGATTTATAATACCTCATTTTTTTTATTTACTCAAGTAGTATGTCCTAAATTTTTAAATTCTACAACTTTCATGTATTTCACCCTAAGTCAGACTGTATAATAAAATGACCGGTTTTTTTAAAAAATGGGTAAATCCAATTCTTCATTGGGGACTCCATTATAGAGAATGAAACTGCATGTTCAACAAAATCGCAAGTAATCCCATTATGGGGTCCCATCCATGCACTAATTAAGTAATTTCCAGGAATTAGGGGTGGTAAATCAATAATAATCTTATAGGTTTTTTTCTCAGAGCTGAAACTAATTCTTTTGTCGAATAATACTTGAAATATTGCAGCGCCCATATCATCTTTAATAATAAATGCCAATATAGAATCTTTAAAAGATTCATTTGCCCTAAGGTCTATTTCTAATAATAATTGAAGATTAGGCTGCTGGTTTATTATATTAATTATGTTTATTCTATTGAAATGCAATCCTGTTTTATCCGTTTTATTAAGCCAAGAATAACCAGAAAGTTTAATATTATTATGAAGATAAATAGGAACAAGTTTTTCTGCAGTGCCTTGATGTGTAACCATGCCATTTTCTAAAATTATGGCTGTTTTACATAGAGTTTTAACAGCAGCCATATTATGACTCACAAATAATACAGTTCTCCCCTCATTCTTGCTCACATCTTGCATTTTGCCGATGGCTTTTTTTTGGAATTCAGCATCACCAACGGCAAGAACTTCATCTACAACTAATATTTCTGGTTCTAGATGGGCAGCCACTGCAAAGCCAAGTCTTACCATCATTCCTGATGAATAACGTTTAACAGGAGTATCTACATAACGTTTTACTCCGCTAAAGTCAATAATCTCATCCAATTTATTGCGAATTTCAACTTTGGTCATACCCAAAATGGCTCCGTTTAAAAAAATATTTTCCCGACCAGTAAGCTCGGGGTGAAAACCCGTTCCTACTTCCAACAAACTCCCAATTCTTCCATTAAAAGATATATTACCTGTGGTTGGACCTGTTACCTTAGATAGAATTTTTAGCAAAGTGCTTTTTCCCGCTCCGTTTTTTCCGATGATACCCAAAATTTCGCCTGGCATAACTTCCATATTAATGTCTTTTAAAGCCCAAACATAATCGGATTTCCCTTTGGTATTTCGTTGGTTTGTTTCTCCAATTTTCAGAAAAGGATCTTCCTTTCCTCTTGCACGATACCACCAACGTTTTAAGTCATTTCTTATAGTACCCGTGCCAACTGCACCGAGACGATATTGCTTGGAGAGGTTTTCAATTTTTATAATGGGGCTTGACATGTTTTTATTAAGTGTTATAGATGAAGCAGGGAGTTAGAAAATAATCATACAAGATTAAATGAGCTAAAAGTTTAAAACTGAAAGCATATGAGCTAATGAAAAAAGCTAAAAGCTGGAAGAGAATGGATTCTTTAACTTCGAGCTTTCTTCCTTCAAACTTCTATATGCATTATATGTTTTTGTAGATTAAATCGATATATCCTTTTAGCATAGAGGCAATTTCGTGCACTAATTTTTCGGATTGATCGAGTTGTTGTTGTGTTATCCATTTTCTTTTAGCAAAAAGATTTAATAAGGTTATTGTTTCATATAAGGAGCCTCTTGAAATATAAAGAAAATGTATAAATTCCTTTTTCGAGTGGCGACCTTTACCTTCTGTAATATTTTGAGTGACTGATAATCCACTTGATTCTAGCGGTTCTATTAAGCCAAAGAGTTTTCTTGAAGTATTTAGATTTTCACTTAGTACAATAATATAATCAGTATAAGCTATCACTTTTTGCCAGATCAAAAATTCTTTAAATCCAAATTCTATTGTATTCATTCGCCTTATATCTTAAAAATACTTCTAAATTCTCTTCCAGCTTTGACCTTCTGTTTTTATCTTTTAATATTTTTTTAGCTTCCAGCTTTCACCTTCGAGCTTAAACAGTATCCATAAAGTTCTTTTCTGTTTTATTAAAAACCATTAAGCCCAAAATAAATATAACAACGGTAAATATTGCAGAGTATGCTAACAAAGGCCAAGAAAGGGAGCCTGTTCCTAAAAAACTGTATTTAAAAGCTTCAATAATACCAGTCATTGGATTTGCCATAATGATCCATTGATATTTTTCAGGAATAGCAGAAATTGGATAAATGACAGGCGTTGCGTACATCAATAACTGAACTCCAAATTGGATTAGAAACTGTAGGTCGCGATATTTTGTTGTCATGGCCGATACCAACATTCCTAAACCTAAACCCATAAATCCCATTATTACAACCAAAATAGGGAAGATACATAGAGATATGTTTGGTTTTATGTCTGCACCTAAGAAAAAATAATAGGCATACACAATTAAAAATAATAACATGCCTATTCCAAATTGAATTAGATTGCTTATTACAATTGAAAAAGGAGTTACAGCTCGGGGAAAATACACTTTGCCAAACAAACTAGCATTAATTGTAAACACATTTGAAGTCGTTCGTAAGCAATTGGCAAAATAATTCCATGAGGTTATTCCTGCCAGATAAAATATTCCTTTTGGGGCTCCATCGGTTGATAAACCTGCTACATTACCAAAAATAAATGTATAGGTTATTGTTTGTATTAGTGGTTGAATAAGAAACCATATAGGGCCTAAGATTGTTTGTTTGTATTTAGCCACAAAATCTCTTCGAACAAATAATACAAGAAGATCCTTGTATCGCCAAATTTCCTTTAGCTTTAAATCGAGTAGCTTACTTTGTGGTGTAATAGAATGGGCAAATGTGGTTTTATTCATTGTTGGTTTGGTTATTAAGTGATGCAGTGATGTGGGTGAATCTTCCTATCTTGCTGTTTTTCCAATTCACGGTTCCTCTTCTGGCATCACTTATACTTACAATAGTTCTTGTAAACAGCTTTTATTCCTTCTTTTAGTTCAACTCTATGCTTCCAATCAAGTGTATGTAACAAAGAGACATCTAATTGTTTTTTGGGTGTTCCATCAGGCTTGGTTTGATCCCAATTTAACTTACCTTTGAAACCAAT
The DNA here is from genome assembly GCA_029938505.1 of Bacteroidales bacterium. The sequence goes on from JAOZUV010000143.1 coordinate 5,351, forward strand.
AATGTTTTTTACTTTATTAGCCAATTGGTTTATTGTTAAATCTTCACCCGTTCCAATATTGATATGGGTTTGATCTAATTCATGATACAATTTTTTAGCATCAACAGTTTCCATGATATGAACACAAGCATCAGCCATGTCTTCCACATATAAGAATTCCCGATAAATTTTACCAGATCCCCAGAGTTTAACTGTGATTCGGTGATTCGGTGATTCGGTGATTCCGTATTTGTTCAGTATCGAAATTATTTCTTTTTGGCTATTTTCCCCATTCGTATTTTCAATGGGACGTTTATTTAAATCTTTACGTATTGAATCCCAGTCCTTCTCTTCGAGGCATTTAGCGATATGAATTTTACGGATAAGAGCTGGAAGCACGTGAGATTTCTCTAAATCATAATTATCGTTTGGCCCATAGAGATTCGTAGGCATTACTGATATAAAATCACAAGCGTACTGTTTGAAATAATTCTCACACATTTT
>JAOZUV010000144.1:0-4068 GCA_029938505.1 Bacteroidales bacterium
TTCATTTACGGCTACTTTTATCTGCTTAGATGTTTTTCCCTTTTCAATTAAACTCAAACCAGGCTAGGAATAAGAGCATTGAAAATGCAGGTTTTTCGCTAAAAAATAGTATCGAAACAAAACGATTTATTCATCCACAATTGCTTGAGCTAAATAAGTTAGGGTTTTTAAATGGGCACACCCCTTTCTCCTCCCTATTGGCTTTTTCAAGCTTATTGGCAGCTTTTTTAAACAATTGCAAACACATTGCTCTTTCGAACGAATCAAGTGCCAATGAGGCTACGATTCCTGGAACAAAAATTAATCACCAATACTCAAAATCAATTGAGTTTGAAGCTGACTTTCGTGATTATGTTCATAAATTCATTTCACCTGAATTTAATTATTTTAGTTTCTTACGTCCCTTGAATGAGCTTCAAATCGCAAAAGCATTTTCCCAACTCAAGAATCATTTCGATGATTTTAGAAGTTGTAATGTTGGGAGTAAAGAAAATATTTGGTGTGGAAAATGCCCGAAGTGTTTATTCACATATATCATTCTTGCTCCTTTTGTTTCAGATGAAAAACTTTTCAAAATATTTGGACATAAGCTTTTAGATGATGAATCATTAAAAGATATTTTAGATAAATTAAGTGGCGTCTCATCTATTAAGCCTTTTGAATGTGTAGGAACCATCGAAGATGTTAATATTGCGCTTCAATTAATTATTAAAAATCTTGGAGAAAAAAAACTTTCTGTCTTATTATCTTATTACGAAGCGCAAAACAAACAGCAATTAATTTCAGAAGAAAAATTGAACGATTATTTGCAAAATTTAAATACTGAACATTTTCTAGATACAGCATTTTCAAAAATCATTGAGGAAAAATTAGGATGATAAAAAAAATTGGTAAACATATAAAAAATAAAACAATACTCATCCTAGGTTTTGGAAAAGAAGGGCAATCGACCTATCATTTAATTCGCAAACTTTTTCCAGAAAAACAGATTAGCATTGCAGATATAGACTTTAACAATATTGCGGCTCTTCGTTTAAAAAGTAATGACGCTAATGCCACTGTCATTTTGGGTGAAGATTATCTTTCTATACTTAATAATTTTGATCTCATTCTAAAAAGCCCTGGAATTTATTTACCAGATACAGAAAATAACATCAGCTCACAAACAGATCTATTTCTTCAATTTTACAGTGAACAAACAATCGGGGTTACTGGCACAAAGGGGAAAAGTACAACAAGCAGTTTAATTCATCACATTCTCCAACAAAGTGGAAATGACGCATTATTGGTTGGAAATATTGGAAATCCTCCCTTTGATATTATAGAACAAATTACTAATGAAACTATTATAGTTTTTGAATTGTCCTCACACCAATTAATGCACATTACTCAATCTCCATCAGTAGCTTTATTTTTAAACTTATTCCCCGAACATCTAGATCATTACCCTGATTTTGAAACTTACGAAAAAGCCAAATCAACCATTTTTAAATACTTAAAACCAACTGGAATTCAAATTTTTGATATCGATCAAAAGAATCTAAGATTTTTTTTGAATACAAGCGTTCCAAAAAATCAATCACTGGGCTATTCAGCAAAAAAAACAGCGGCATGTTTTTTAGAAGACGAACAAATTTTTATTCGCGAGGATAAAAATTTTATTCCTGTCATCCACAAAAATGAAATTAAAAATTTGATTGGACAACACAACCTCCAAAATATAATGGCAGCCACATTAGCATGCACTCAAAAAGGAATTCAAAGTAAAATAATTCGAAAAGCAATCATTTCTTTTAAAAGTCTAGAACACCGCCTAGAATATGTTGGTTGTTTTGCCGGAATTCATTTTTATAACGATTCAATTGCAACTATACCTGAAGCCTGTATAATGGCTATCAAGGCTCTCCCTAAAACTTCAACACTTCTTTTAGGAGGTTTTGATCGAGGATTGGATTATTCAAATTTATATCGTTTTTTAAAAAGCTCATCTATCCGAAACTTTATTTTTATGGGTCCAGCTGGAAAAAGAATGAAAAATGAATTTCAGACTGTAATGACTAAAAATAAAAATTGTTTATTTGTAGATTCTTTAGAGGCAGCCTTCGTACACATCCCAAAAATCACTCATCTAGGTAAAGTTTGCCTATTGTCGCCAGCAGCTGCCAGTTACGATCAATATAAAAATTTTGAAGAAAGAGGATTGGAGTACAAAAAAATAGCAGGCAATTTATAATTACCTGCTACCATCATATCATTCACATTTTTTACGCCTCTTTCTTTTTTGCTTTTGGCTTATTTTCTTTCACCTTTTCTTCTTTTTTGGGAGTAGCCTTTTTAGGAGCAGCCTTTGCTTTAGTTTCTTTTTCTACTTTCGGTTTATCTTCGGTTTTTTTAGCAGCTACTTTTTTTGCTGGAGCTTTTTTTACCACAGGTTTTTCCTCAATAACTTCAGCTACTTTTTCTACTTTTTTCTTTTTAGCTTTAACGGGTATTGGAGCAGCACTTACTTTCCGTGGACGACGAACGCCATAACTTCCTTTAATAATTTTTCCTCGTTTCGTTTTTTTATCTCCTTTTCCCATAGCATAAATTCTTTTAGAGTTAATATTTGATAAAGTTAACTAAAATTTGCCAAAAACAAAAAACGAAAAGCTTCCCAATTAAATAATTGATTTCAAAAAAACCTCTTCAATAGCGTCCGCCTTTTTGATAGCATTTCGTGCCCAATTTAGCCTCACATCCAAAGCTTCTTCATCCGATAAGGCCCAATTTATTTCTGACTTCCGAAGTTTTTCGGTTAAACAAAAAAGACTAAGTGCAGCCGAAACTGAAATATTAAAACTTTCGGTAAAACCATACATTGGGATTTTCACAAATTCATCTGCTTCATCCATTACTTGCTGAGAAACACCTTCCATTTCAGTACCAAAAACCAAAGCAATTTTATTATCTAGAGCTAACTCATCAATAAGTTGGTCATTTGTATGAGGCGTGGTTGCTACAATTTTATATCCATCATCTTTCAACTTTTGAAAAGCATCTAGCGTATTATTCTCCATCTCATTATACTTAATCAGATTAAGCCATTTAGAGGATCCTAAAGCTACATTGTCATTTACCTCGTATATATTCCTATTTTCGATAACATGAACATCCTGCACTCCAAAACAATCACAAGAACGTAAAACAGCACTCGCATTTTGCGATTGATAGATATCTTCCAAAACAACGGTTACATGCCGTGTTCTGGATTGTATTATCTTGTCAAACAAAGCACGTTTATTATCGCTAACGAAAGTTAATAAATACGATAGTAATTGTTGCTTAATCTCTAAATTCATTTTTATTGCATATTTGGATCTGGATATAACTCATCCCACCATTGTGGCTCACCTTTTAGCTCTCTGTCAAACCAAGCAGCAATAGATTTTTGCCACACAACTCTTTTCTTATATTCTAAAATCCAGTGATTTTCGCCAGGAATTTTAACGAATTCAACTGTTTTACCTAAAAGTCTAAGTGCAGCAAACAATTGAATACTTTCACCTATAGGAACATTTGTATCGGAACCACCATGCAAAAGCAAGAGTGAATTCTCTTGTTTATCAGCATTAAACAATGCGCTTTGGTTTACGTAGAGATCTTTGTTATTCCATGGATAGCTCTCTGCTGAAGCTGAAGAACTATATAAATAACCCCAATAACCTTCGCCCCAATAACTAGAAATCGAGCTAATGCCGGCATGTGAAATTCCTGTCGCAAAAATATTAGTTTTGGTCATTAATAGCATTGTCATAAAACCACCATAAGAAGCACCCATACAACCAATTTTATTTTTATTAACAAAGGAATGTTGCGAAGTAAAATATTTGGTTGCTTCAATAATTTCATCGGCAACTGTCACACCCCAATTATTTACATGAGCGGCTGAAAATTCTTGACCGTAACCAGTAGCTCCACTCGGATTCACAACATAAACAATATAGCCATGAGCAGTATATAACTCTTTAGGGTAGCGACCTCTAAACGAACGACTCATTGGGCTAGTACCACCATAATAATAAATAA
>JAOZUV010000144.1:4078-5825 GCA_029938505.1 Bacteroidales bacterium
AGATATTTTTGAGCTGGATCAAAATTAGGTGGATAATAAATAAATCCATCTAATTCCGTTCCATCTTCTTTTGTATAAATCCAATCCTCACTTGCCCCAAATTTCACATCTTTAAAAAATGATTTTTCAGGATCAAGAATCAATTCGCTTATATTGGTTTCGAGATTTAATAAATAGGCTTTATTCGGAACATTTATTCCATGTGAAGTATATCCAGCAATTTTGGTTTTTTTTGAATAATTAATATTGGCAAGAATATCTTGATCAGTTTTTATTTTCTCAAAACTTTTTGAAGGGATATTATACTTATACAGAGTTTTATATGTTTTTTCCTCTACTTTAAAATAGATAGTAGCATCATTGACCCAATATGCACCTTCAATTTTTGGATTAAATTCACGTGTAATAGCAATAACACTCTTATCTTTTAAAGAATAAATATAGGCCTGATTATCGTAATCATTTACAATTTTTTGTTTTTGTAAATTCTCACCAATCTTGCCAAACATAATTGGGCTTCCAGTTACAAGAAGTTTGTTTCCGTCAGGAGAATAATTTACTGAACCACCAAAAGATTTCACCCAAAGAGTATCCAACTGGAAAGAATCTAAATTTAATTGATACATATATTGCTTTGAAAATGGACGATTTGCATTATCTATCACCGACTCACTATAAATAATTCGGTTTCCATCGGGACTAATATCTTGCAATGAAGTTTCAATATTCCCAAATGTAAGTCTTTGTCTAACACCCGATTTTACATCCAATTTATATAAAAATGAACGATATCTCCACCATGGCCAATTATCTTGCATATTTTCTAATTTCTGTGCTAACTCATTTTTCTTTGGAGCATTTTCCGAAACTGAATAAATAATAAAGTCACCATCTAAAGACCATTGGTAATTGCTTACATCAATTTTCTCAGCGATTATTTCAGTTGCACCAGAAGCAGCATCACTCATCCATAAAGTTTCCCCTTCCATAAATGAAAATCTATGTCCAGCAGGTAACCATTGAATATTTCCAAATTTATAATTGCGAACAGTACGAATCAGTTTTTTTGTTTGAAGCTCATAAATCTCAAGCCACTTTTTATTTTTCCCTTCGGGTGGAGTAATCTCGCTATAGCTAGCTAAAAAATAATTTCCATCAGCGGAAATTTTAACTGAGTTAATTCTAGGGCCATTCAACACATGAGTAATATCCATAAAATGTTCTGGATTCGTTGAAATTTTTAAATCATTCTGATTAAATACTTCGTCTAATTTAAGGTTGGCTTCGAATCTTACTTTTTTATTTTTCTCTGCTTTAGTCAAAACTTTAATTAAAAGAGTGTAATTCCTCTTCTCTAATTTCAAATCTCTCTTAAAGGTTTCCATTTCATCATCAACAGAATAAATTCCACCAATAGATTTTCCATCTAAATAAACCTCCATCATATCAGAAGACTCAATTGAAAGCTTCCCTTTTAGCCAACGATTGGCTTCAATATAACTCACAAAATATTGAATCTGATAATCATCAGACTTAGCATTATTTTTAATACTTATAAACCCGTCCTTATTAGATTTAAGATTTTTCCACTCTTTTTTTGTAAAAGCAACCATTTCGCCTTCTTCAGGACGCAAATCACCAAAATCAACATGACGGAATTTTAATAAGGATTTTTCATTAAAGGCTTTACCATTAATATCTTTATCATCATTAGCCAATGGCATTTTTGTACTTATACTTCCCGAAT
>JAOZUV010000145.1 GCA_029938505.1 Bacteroidales bacterium
TTTTCTTCAGAAAGCCGTATTTTTTTACAATTTATTTTTTTTGTTAAAAATTGTATACATATGCTCATTCATTAATATTCCGTTTTTAAATACCGCTTTTTTACGAATGGCTTCTAATCCAAACCCAGCTTTTTCAAGCACTCTTGCAGATGCAATATTTGTTTCAAAAGTCCCGGCATGTATTCTAACAATATCTGAATTATTAAATGTATGTTGAACAAGTATTATAATAGCTTCGGTCATAATTCCTTGTCCCCAATATTCTTCGGATAGCCAATAACCAATTTCTGCACCACGGCGATAAACATCGCTTTGGTAAATTATCCCTATTCCTCCAACAGCTTCGTTGTTCACCTCAATGGCAAGTAATAAGTTTTTGTTTGTAAGATTGTTTTTTAACCAAAATTTAGCATCGTTTATAGTATAAGGATTTGGGAACCCGTCGCGAAGACTGTTGGCAATTTTTTTATTATTTGCATGTTTTGTCAAATCCTCTGCATCGTCTTGATACCAAGGGCGTAATTTGCAATTACTCAGATAAAATTCCATAGCGTTGTTTTTTATTATCCACAATAACCTGCTATACGAGAAAAGATTTGTTCTGGTTTCCAATTTACATTTTTCCCCATGCTCATTCGGTTGATTTGACTCTTTATTTCGATACCCAATTCGTTGAGATGATGAATAGCCACTTTGTTAGAAGAAGGAACAACTGTAAGTAAAGCAGCCTTCGAATGTTTAAACTCTAATAATGTTTTTCCAGCTTTATCATTTGATGCTATAATCATTCCATCACCGAAACTATGAATATAAAATCCTTCCATTACTCCATTGTCCGAAATATATAACCATAAATTATGTATAAATGGATGAAGTAAATTTTTTCGATTCTCGCCAGTAGCTACAAAATCAAGGTGGAGAATGCTGTCAAAATATTTATGCTCAAATGGAATAATGTTTTTTGATGTTTCAATATTAATTTTTTTAGACTCAGAAATGCTATAAGATTCTACAATTTTAAATCCAAACTTCTTGTATAAATCTTCTCCCATATTTGTAGCGATCAGTAAAATACTACTAACACGTTTGAGCATAAGTTCAATTAAATGTTGGGTGATTTTATATCCAAGCCCTTGTCCTTGGTAGGAGGGAGAAACAATGATATTTGCTGCCCAACCAACACTTCCAAACATCAGAGCATTAGCGGTAGCTATAATTTCTTCCCCTTTTACTATTATAATTGCTTTGAAATAATTTGCTCCAAAGTGTTGATAAAGAAAACGATCAAATTCAAAATGCCAGTTGGAAGGAGCAAACCCCTTTAACTTATGTATTTCAGACTGTTTTAGCTCTCTGATCACAAACTCTTTTTTCATTATTTTGCTACAATTTTTATTTTTTACAATCTAATTTATGAATAAAATATAAGGAAGAGGTTACAATAATAATGAAGATTATAAGAAAAGTTGAGAATCCAAATTGATTGATTATCAACCCACCAATAATAGGAAATACAGCAGGTAATAAATTTCCTGCCCCAGCAATACCGGTATAAAGTGTTCGGTTTTCGTTTCCTGATACTTCAAGTAGAACCCCATTCATAGAAATATTATAAATTGAAAATACAATTCCTCCTATAATAAAAAAGGGTGCAATACTGAGGGTGTCAGCAAACATAAGAATGGATATTGGTATTATTAAAGCAAGAAAAACATTGATGTTTAATAAGTTGTTGTACTTAATTTTTTTCTTAAGAAAAAATATCATTAATCCGGCAAATACTGTTCCTATCACTTTGAATAAAAGGAATAATCCAGTTTGACCAACCCCGCCATCAAAATTTTCCTTGGCGTAGAACAAAAGAAATGGCATTAAACTCACTACGATTCCCTGCGTGTTTACGTAAGCTAGGAAATACTTTAGTCGTTTATTTTCTTTTAACTCTTTTTTGAAGAATGAAAAAAAATGATTTAGGTTTTTAATTTTAAGCGTAGAGGGGATCACCTCTTTAATTTTCCAAAAACCGAGGGAGGCTATTCCCAGAGCTACAAAACCTATAAAAAACATTCGCATATAGTTATCAGGATACCCAGTAGAAGCGAGTATTTTTCGGGCAATAAATGCAGATAAAAATAATCCGATCCCAATTATTACTTGCCTTATCGAAAAAAAGGATTTACGCTGATCTTCCAAAACAGATTTTCCAAAAATGTCAGTATAGCTAACATTGGCAAATGCCCCTCCAACTGCAAAAAATGTGATTAAAATAAAAATTAACCATAGTGTATTTTGTTGACTGAGAAGATCCGAGAAAAGAAGTAGAAATGCCAGCCCTAAAATAGCAATCATTCTAGAGTTGATACCTAAAAGCAGGAACTTTTTTTTATAGCTGAAATTGCTAATAATTGGTGCAAAAAATAACTGGGTGATAGTTGCTCCTCCCAACATAATGGCTGTAAGTATGCCAATATGAATGACTCCTCCACCCGATTCAATGAGCATGGCTGGCAAAATGGTATCCACATCCATAAAGTTTTGAGCAAATGCCAGAAATATTCCGTGCCATAAGAATGAGGAAAAGTTATGTTTTGATATTTTTGACGATAATTTCATTAGCAATTTATAGGGGGAATATATTAATATCTTGGAAAAATTTGATTCTCAAATGTACAAGATTTCTACAAAATTTAAATTAGAGAGTTTAATATTGGCTATTGTCAATATTTTATGTTGGAACCTTATCTTAGTTTTAGTTGTTGTCCGTTACGTAATGTGCTTCTTTTTGAAAGTTTATTTCGTTTTCGAAGCTTACTTAGTTTAATGCCATATAATTGTGAAATAGAATGAGGGGTTTCGTTTTTCTTTACGGTATGAATTTTCTCTTTAGCTTTATTTTTTTTAGCTTGAATGTATAAAATCTGACCGTCTTTAATTATGGCATTTTTCTTCAAATCGTTATATTTTGATAACTGCCAAGTAAATATTTTTAGTTCTTTAGCAATGGAGTAAAAGGTTTCCCCTTTTTTTACAAAAATGAAACGAACATTGTTATTTGTGAAAATTTTTCTTTCAACTCCTGAAACTTTTTTTTCTTTAAATTTTAAAGATTCTAAACTCTTATTGTTTTCTTCAAAATATAAGCTTGAATCTTTTTCTTTTAGAACTTGGCGTTGATATCTTTTATTATCATAACGGTATAAACGATTTTCTTCTATTACTCGAATTAATAATTTTGAATATTGTTTGTTTGTTGCATAACCAGCTTTTTGTAACCCTCTTGCCCATGCTGCATAATCAGTAATCTTTAATCTAAACAAGGAGGAGTATCTTCCACGATTAGTTAAAAATTTAGAATGATCTCTGTAAGAATCATCCACTTTTCTATATTTTCGAAAACATTCATTGCGCTTATCATCATTCCATCTCATGGTTTTGCCTTTCCAATCGCTATGGCATTTGATTCCGAAATGGTTATTGGCTTTTTTGGCAAGTGTACTATTTCCGTTACCCGATTCTAAAATTCCTTGTGCAAGCGTTATGCTTGCTGGAATCTTATATTTCTTCATTTCAGCCATGGCCAGTTTTTTGTATTTACGGATATAATCGCGGGTAGAATATTTGGATGAAAATGCATTCGTCGAATACGAGACTAAAAATAAAAAGAGTAAGCTGTAACGTATTATTTTATGCATTTATGAAAGTTGTAGTGATCATTGCTTGTAAAATTAAAACATATAAAAGACTAAAGTATTGTGCTCTGTTCATTTTATTCACAATCAAGTGTTACTAATTTTGGTATTTTTACCACAAAATTAATTTGATTTCCTTATCAGATTAATGTCTTTTCAGATGAAAAGTAATCCTCAATAATGATAATTAATGATTGTAAAATCAATTTAAAATGGATCATATAAATAAATACTTTCCGGATTTAGATGATACTCAGAAAGGACGATTTACGAAACTTTGTGATTTGTATAAAGAATGGAATGAAAAAATTAATGTCATTTCAAGAAAAGACATTAATCAGCTTTACGAAAGACATATTCTACATTCATTAGCTATTGCAAAATTTATTGATTTTAAAGCGAGAACTACTGTATTGGATGTTGGAACTGGTGGTGGGTTTCCCGGAATTCCACTTGCAATTTTATTCCCAAAAGTCGAATTTCATTTGATTGACTCAATTGGAAAAAAAATTAAAGTTGTTGAAGCAGTTGCTGAAGCTTTAGCACTGGAAAATGTTGAAGCTAGTCATACGCGTGTACAAGAAGTGAAGCATAGTTATGATTTTGTGGTGAGTAGAGCGGTTACTAATTTGCCTGATTTTATGAATTGGACAAAAAATAAGATTGATAAAAAATCGTTTAATAAACTGAAAAACGGAATTATATATTTAAAAGGGGGCGATTTTGATGATGAACTCAAACTCATTAAAAAAAAGAAATGCAAAATCACTCCCTTATCTGAATACTTTTCTGAAGAGTTTTTTGAAACTAAAAAAATTGTTCATATTTATTGAAAAAAGTGAAAGAACTATTAAGTATCTGATATATTAGTTTTTATATATAAATATCTATTGATATTCAAAAATCTGAATGTATTAAAAATGAATGACATCAAATAAAAATTTCTATATTAGCCGCGTTTAAATCAAAACAAATAATTAAAAAACATAAAATTTTATTCTATGGATGCAATTAAAAAAACACTTCGGGATAATGCTGGTTATCGCTGGCTAGTTCTGATTTTAATTAGTGGAATCACATTTGGAACATATTGGTTTCAAGATTTCTTTTCTGGTATAAAACCATTAATGATCACTGAAATGGGTATTACTAGTAGTCAGTTTGGAACTATTATTCAGTGGACTACTTGGGCAAATGTATTTGGTATGATTATCCTAGGTGGTGTCATACTAGATAAGTGGGGTATCAGAATTACAGGTCTTGTTTTTGGATCAGTTGCTGTTGCAGGTGCAGCCCTAACTGCTTTAGGTGCAGCAGGTGCATTATCGAGCGATTTAAATGGTCAAATGTGGACGATGATGATTGGTCGTTTATTGTTTGGTACCGGACTTGAAGTAATGTGTGTTATTGCCATGCGAACTATAGTAAAATGGTTTAAAGGATATGAATTGGCTTTGGCGATGGCCATCAATATGGGCTTTGGTCGTTTAGGTTCAACATTAGGACAAGCATTATCCATTGATATTGGAGCAGGTGTTGTTGCACCAGCTGTAAACTTTGCTGCTACTTTAATTGCGATTGGACTTCTTATGTTCTTGTTATATATGATGTTTGATGTAAAACTTGATAAACAACAAAAAGGTCAAGTTGTAGAAGGGGAAGATGAATCCTTCAAATTCTCTGATTTAATAAAACTCGTAACTGATAGATCATTCTTATTGATCGCACTGTTATGTGTTACATTTTATTCTGCTGTTTTCCCATTTATGCAATATGCACCTGATTTGTTAATTAATAAATTTGGTTTTTCTTATGATTTGCCTAAAAGTGCGGAGATTGTGCTATTTGGAAGTGCAACTCTAGGTAATGCATCCATATTTATAGGCCTATTTATATTCGCTTTAGCAGTTACTCTTGTTCCTGCAAAGTTTAATACAAAGCAAGGTAAAATAGGCTCATTAGCAATTATATTGGTTCTTTTTGGAACATTCATTTATATGCTATCAGATACTTTCGCAGTTTGGTTTGTGAATGGTCCTAAAACAGCAAGTTTAATTCCTTTAGGTTCAATTCTTTTTACGCCGATTTTTGGTAAGATAGTTGATACAAAAGGAAGAGCAGCATCCTTGATG
>JAOZUV010000146.1 GCA_029938505.1 Bacteroidales bacterium
CTTTTTTTTCTTCGGCAAGTAAATTACGAAGTTTTGTGGCATTAGCTAAAATTCCTGATTCCAATGATTGTCTCACAACTTCCTTTAATTCAAAATGATGTAGTGTTGTTCCAAAGATTGATTTTAAATATTCTTCATTCAAAGCCGGACTAAGATCTAAACCGACTGGAGGTAATTGTGCAGAGTCTCCAATCAAAATAAGTTTGCAATTCTCTTCAGCTGAATATACAAAATTGAACAAATCTTCGAGCAGACTTCGTGCCGAAGCAGCATATTGTTGCATGCTCAACCCGTCAGGGATCATGGATGCCTCATCTACAATGAAAATGGTGTTTTTATGCTTATTTTTTTTAAGCACCATTTTAAATTTTCCGCTTTGATCGGTAGTAATAAAATAAATATAGCGATGAATTGTATGGGCTTGTTTTCCCGAATAAGATGCCAAAACTTTAGCAGCTCTTCCTGTTGGAGCTAATAATACACTCCTTTTTTTTAAGATGGGTAAAACGCTGACCAAAGCACTTACCAAAGTCGTTTTCCCCGTTCCTGCATAACCTTTTAATAAAAAAAGCCCTCTTGGATCATTATCAAGAACAAAAGAGGATAGTTGTTGTATAAGTTGTTCTTGTCCTTCGGTGGGGACATAAGGAAATTGTTCTTTAAATTGGAGAGTCAAGTTGGAGATGTTCATCTGAATTAAAATTGTACGATTTAAAAAGGGTAACCAATTCCAAAATTCCAAACAATTTTATTGAGTTTTATACTATTTAAAACCCAACGTTCACCATCATCTTGAGCAGGATCTCTCAGTCGGAGAGCGCCATCAATTCTGAATACAAAAAATCGAAAATCGAAACGAAATCCAAATCCTGCATCCATGGCAATTTCTTTAAGAAAGCTGTTTAATTTGAATTCACCACCTTCAATAACATCATTGTTTAACCGCCAAACATTACCAGCATCCACAAAAAGAGCTCCTTTCAAGAAACGGTGAATAGGGAATCTGTATTCTAAGTTAAACTCTAATCTTAAGTCTCCAATTCTGTCAATAATAATGTCATCTGGTTTAGAAGATCCAGGTCCTAATGAACGGATATTCCATCCTCTTAAACCATTTGCTCCACCTGCAAAAAACCCTTTCTCAAAAGGAAGGTCTTTTGAATTTCCATAAGGGAAACCGATTCCAAACATATTTCGGAAAACCAGACGGGTATTTGAATTGAAAATTTTATAAAATCTGAAGTCAATGTCAGCTCTAACGTATTGAGCGTAACGAATATTAAACAGGGTGTTATATCTATTGGTTTCACTTGCTTTAACCAGTGTTTGAATTCCTTTAATCAAGAAACCTGATGATTCGAAATTCGCCCGGAGGTAAACGAAATTCCTTAGTTTGTTTACTTGTTGTGAATTGTAAATAAAGCTGTATTTCAGTCCGGCAATTAAGTGATCGGTATATTGATTTTTTATTCGTTCATTGGTTTCTTCATCGAGCGTTGCCTGAAAACTATCCGTTGGATAAACTTTAATAGTACTTAATTCAATAGGGTTGAAAATATGACGAGTTCGTTTGTTTTGAGACCATTCGTAACCGAACGACATATTGGTAATATACCTTCTGTAATTTGGCCGTTGTTGATAGTTAAAACCTACATTTAAGCTTGTATGAGGTTTGAAATTTTGGGGAAAAGTTTCGGCATTGATTGGAATTAAGAATTTTGGTAATTTTAAGCTGACATCAATTCCTGCTTCGATGGTGTTAAAAAATAAAAATTGATTACCTGCTGTTTCAATTCCAGAATTTAATTGTTGAGCTTCCATTGATGTTGAAAGTCTTACTTCAAGAATTTCCGCTCCATTAAAAATATTTTTATTTCCATAAATTAAGTTAGCTCCAATACCGAGATTGCCACCCGAATTAGTTCCTTCTGCTTCAATAGAGTAAGAATGTGTTTTAGCTCTACTTAGATTAATACGACAGTCTAAAAGACCCTTCCCGCCTATGGCAGTGCTATCACTTATATTTTGAAAACTGATATTGGTGTATTTGAAATTTTTTAAATCAGCAAGCCGACGATAAGTTGTTTTTACATTTTCTAATGAGAATTTCTCATTAGGTCTAATTAGGATGGCTTGAGTGATCGCCCTTGGTTTAATTCTGGGTTCTTCTTTATGTAGGAAGTAATAGGTTTGGGCATCTCTTATACTGGTGTCCCTGTGAATATTAACCAAAAGTGTATCCAAATGACCTGGTGTTGGATTTAAAATATCAAAATCGGGATTAACAAATACACGGTTAATGCTGTATTGCTTATGCTCTTCTTTAGTGATTTTTGAGATGGTTGTCAGGTCAATTTTTTCAATCTTTTTAACCACAAGATTGATATCTAGTTGTTTGGTGTTTAAAGTACTATCAACTTCGTAATAAATATATTCCTTGCTAAAATTAAAATAACCATTATTTTTGAGGTAGTCAGTGATTCGATCCCGTTCATCATCCAATTCAAATTCGTTGTAAATATCGCCAGTATGGATGAGATTTTCCTTAGCTATTTCATTGACTCTGCTTAATATAATGCTGTCTGATATGTGGTATCCAAAATTTCTAATTTTATAGGGCTCACCAATTTCAAGATGGTAATATTGATTGAATTTCTTCTTTTTAAATTTGGATTCGAGCCAAACTTTTGAATTTAAATAGCCTGATTTATTTAAAAATATCTCAATTTGGCTTTTAGTTTTATTTAGTGCCTGAGGATTATAAAAAACAGGAGGTTCTCCAAAAGATCGCCGCATCCAGTTTTTGAAATTGTTTGTCTTTCCACGGTCTGGTGCCTGATAGGCATATAATTTGACACGCCATAAACCCAGAAGTTTTTTATTGGGTTGCTGAGTTATTAAATTCTTCACTTCTTCCATATCCAATTCATATTTTTCACCATGAATGACCACTTTGTTTTTATTTAAAAGAGGCTTTTGGGCATGCTTATATGTTCCACAAGCAGACAAAAATATTGCTGCGAACAAAAGAATAGGATAGTATTTAAAGTGTAATAGCTTCAAATTGTGCTAAATTTATGCTATAACAAAAATACAATTTATACTGAAAGCGTAGGGAAATAATTATTCTGATTTTATTTTAAAAAAAAACAGTAAATAATATTGTTCTATTCAAAAAAAAGGATTTATATTTGCACTCCTTTTACGAAAGGCTGTTCATTATAAATCGGGCGATTAGCTCAGTTGGTTCAGAGCACCTCGTTTACACCGAGGGGGTCGGGAGTTCGAATCTCTCATCGCCCACATTAAGCTTCTCATTTATGGGAAGTTTTTTTTTGCCATTTTTTTGGTTTTTGTGGATGACTAATCTTTATTGAATCGTCATTGGTAAACCCTAAACGACTATCCGTACACTAAAATATACCAAGTATATAAAAGTGAGTGTTTTTAGCAGAATTGAGATTTATTGAATTATCATGAAATTGAATTCAAAATCATCCAATAATTATTCGTTGATTAGACTATAAATTATTTCATCAAAATATTGTCCTCTGGCGTAAGAGTGATCTCTTAAATGTGCCTCTTTAATAAAACCATTTTTTTCTAATAATCTAATGGATACTTCATTTCCTGGAATCACAATTCCATAAATTTTATGAAATTCTGCAATGGAATTTCCAAAACGTAAAATTTCACATATAATTTCAGACATATATCCTTTGCCCCAATATTTTTTAATCAAACCGTATCCAATCTCAGCTCGATCATGTTCAGCCGATATATCGAACAATCCTCCATAACCAATATCTTCTGCATTTTCTTTTAGCGTAAATGTCCACCAAAATGAAAAATTATTTTCATTTCCTGAGAGCAAAGAAGTTAACTTTTCTTCGGCCTCTTTTTGTGTTTTATAAGGCTCTCTAATAATGTAATTCAAGGATTTGGCACAGGAGTTAAAATTATAAACTACATCAACATCTGTTTTTTGCATTTGTTTTATAACTACTCTCTCTGTTTCTAAAATTGGAAACATTTCAAAAACTTTTTTATTCATGATATTAGATTATTGAAGTAAATAAACCAATGCTTTATCCATTTGTTCAGAGAAATCAGAAGGAAAAGCATGTCCTAAATCTGGATATAAAATGATGTTATTTCTGATTTTTGCTTCATCTATTAGCTTGTGAAACTCACTTTGACCTTCAAAAAATGTTTTGTCTTTAGCACCATAAACCATAGAAATGTTTATCCCTTTTTCTTTAAACGAAATAGCTTTTTTAAGATCAAAATCTCTTGGCTTTACAGGGAAAGCAAGTAATAAGCCCTTAGTAGCGATACTTTCGTAGGCTATACAAATAGATAAATATCCACCTGCCGATTGACCCGCTAGAATAACTTGCTCTGTATTTACTGAATATTTTTGAATAACTTGATTATAAATTTGTGTTATGTCTTCGATGCCTTTACTGCCAAATCTTCTTGTATAGCTGCCTATTATTTGACTTCCTTGAGGATAAACAGCAATATAATTTTTGCTTAGTTCACTAGATTTCCAATTTGTAAAAGTACTGTGAAAATCACCAAAACCACCATGAAGTATAATAATTAAAGGGTAGCTTTTAGTTACATCATAATTCTTAGGTAAGCTTACAAAATATTCAGCTTTTGAGTTTTTTAATGCTTTTTCTCTGAGTTTGCTATTGTTTTTTATGAATTCTTTAAAGTCTTCATTTTCTACATAGCTTGATAAATATCCTGGGATTACTCTGCTCCTTGTGCTGAAAGGCAGAAAAATTTCTTGCTTATTGAGAGTATTCCACATTTCGATATTTTTAGTTTGTTGTTTGGCCTCAGCGTAATAATATCCTAAATTCCGGGCAATTCTGTATTTTTCATAATCACTTTTTGCATCCTTTAAGCCTTTTTCAAGAATTGTTACATTCTCATTTGTGTTGTCACCTAAAGACTTAATTAGTTCATTCAGATAAGATGGAATATTCGGTTTATCTACTTCAGTGACCGTAGTCGTATTTTGACCAATAGCAATCTGAGCATTTATAATAAATAGTATTAGTAAAATTTTTTTCATTTTCATTTTAATTATTAAAGGTTAATTAATCCTCAAAAATAGAGAATATGTAATTTAGCTAAATGTATAATCTGCCCATTGGTTATTTTTTCGACATAGATGGGTATTTTCAATAGATAGTCTGCATATTTATTAATTTAAGGATATTAAATAAGTCAGAGTGTTATTATATAGGCATATATACTCAAAATGACTGACATATAATAGCCAGTCATTTAAGAAAATTAACTTAGAAAATAATGCTTATACAAACTTCTCTCTTTTCTGTAGGTTGACCATGCTCCCTAATAATGCTACAATAGAAGCAATAATTAACATCAAGCGGTTTTGGTAAATAACATTTTGCCATACCGTATGACTTAAATCCGATGGAATGTCGAAGGGATTTAGAAAGATATTCCATTTGCTGTACTGTAATGGTTCTGCCATAATCAGAAAGAATAAACCAAAGATGACCATCACAACTGCCGTTGCATTGGCATTTTTTAGCCAAGTGGCAAATAAAAATGAAACACAGGCAATGAAAAATAGGGGGTACATCAGTTGATAAACCATATAAAAAACCCTGATTTTGACCAAGGCAAATACTGCAAACCAACCCATCAGTAATATAATTACATATAAGAGTATTAGGCTAATAGCGAATCGGAGCAG
>JAOZUV010000147.1 GCA_029938505.1 Bacteroidales bacterium
GTTCCATCCGTTAATATACTCGTTCTATCACATAAAGCTTCTACTTCTTGCATGATATGTGTAGATAAAATAACCGTTTTATTTTTACCTACCTCTTTAATTAATGCACGAACCTCTTCCAATTGGTTAGGATCAAGTCCCGTTGTTGGTTCATCTAAAATAAGAACTTCAGGATCATTCATTAATGCTTGAGCAATACCAACACGCTGCCGATAGCCCTTAGACAACTGATCGATCTTTTTGAATTGCTCTTTAGTAAGTCCTGTCAATTCAATCATTTTTTTAACACGCTCCTTTCTCAATTTACGTGGCAACTGAATTCCCGCAATAAATTCTAAATATTCCCAAACATACATTTCAAGATATAGAGGATTATGTTCTGGAAGATAACCGATTTTAGAGCGGCTAACAATTGAGTTTTGCTGAATATCCATCCCACAAACTTTTATATTTCCAGAATCGGGCTGAATGAATGATGTAATAATTTTCATCAATGTAGATTTGCCTGATCCATTAGGCCCAAGCAAACCTATAATTTCTCCTTGCGAGATATTAAAGCTAATTGCATCTAATGCTTTTTGATCGCCATAAAACTTACTTACATTCTGAAGCTGTAGAGACATATTAAAATGATTAATCAAACGAAATTAAATAAAATGTTGATGAATTCAATACTCTTTATATAAAGGATTTAAAAACAATTCAATTTCAAATAAAAAAAAGACATTTTATAATCAATAAATACTAATTTTGCAGGCGATTTAAAAACAGTATTATTAATAGATCATTTTTTTCAACAATTTCTTGTTAGCAAATTTGTTAAATAGAAAATATATTTCTATTTTTGCACCCCATTTTAAGCAGGGAAAAATTAGATAAAGAAAAATTAGATGGATACCTTAAGTTACAAAACAATAAGCGCGAACAAAGAGACCGTTACTAAAGAATGGATTTTGATAGACGCTGAAAACGAAATTCTGGGACGTTTAGCTTCAAAAGCAGCTTTTATGCTAAGAGGGAAACACAGACCAAATTATACTCCTCATGTTGATTGTGGTGATAATGTAATTATTATCAATGCTGAAAAAATTAATTTGAGCGGAAACAAATGGGAAGATAAAGAATATATTCGCCATAGTGGATACCCAGGTGGACAACGTAGCAAAACAGCCAATCAGTTAATGGCACAAAAGCCAACGGCTATGGTTGAGAAAGCAATCAAAGGTATGCTCCCTAAAAACAAACTTGGAAGTGCTCTTTTCAGAAACTTATTTGTTTATGCTGGACCAGATCACAAACAAGAAGCACAAAAACCAAAAGCAATTAAATTAACTGAAATCAAGTAGAAATGGAAGTTTTAAATACATTAGGTAGAAGAAAAACGGCTGTTGCCAGAATTTATGTAACAGAAGGTAAAGGCAATATTACCGTTAATAAGAAAGACTATAAAGAGTATTTTCCAACTGCTATTTTACAATATGTTGTTCGTCAACCTCTTGACATTACTGATAATTTAGAAAAATACGACATAAAAGTAAACCTTGACGGTGGTGGCATTTCAGGACAAGCTGAAGCACTTCGTTTAGCTATCTCCAGAGCACTTTGCAAAATCGACGAAGAATATCGTCCAGCACTTAAAGCTAAAGGTTTAATGAGGAGAGATCCTCGTATGGTTGAGCGTAAGAAACCAGGTCAACCAAAAGCAAGAAAGAAATTCCAATTCAGTAAACGTTAAAATTCACAAATCTACCGGATTGAGTTTAGTATCTAAATTGCCAAGACCGAAATTGTTCGCTACTTGGCAATTGATTTAAAAGAATGTAAACAAACAAAAACAAAATTAAATGGCAAGAACAAATTTTGACCAATTATTGGACGCGGGTGTTCATTTTGGACATTTAAAGAGAAAGTGGAATCCAAACATGGCTCCTTATATTTTTATGGAGCGTAACGGTATTCACATTATTGACCTTTACAAAACAGTTGCAAAAATTGAAGAAGCTGCAGCTGCAATGAAACAAATCGCAAAATCAGGTAAGAAAGTTTTATTCGTTGCTACGAAAAAACAAGCTAAAGACATCGTTTCTGACCGTGTAGGTAAAGTAAACATGCCTTATGTTACAGAAAGATGGCCAGGTGGAATGCTTACAAACTTTGCGACTATCCGTAAAGCTGTTCGTAAAATGGCTTCTATTGATAAAATGATGATGACGGATACGTATATGAATTTCTCAAAAAGAGAGCGTTTACAAATTGACCGTGAACGTGCAAAACTTGAGAAAAACTTAGGTAGTATTTCTGATTTGAATCGTTTACCATCAGCTCTTTTCATTGTTGATATCAACAAAGAACATATTGCTGTTGCAGAAGCAAAAAAATTGAATATCCCTACATTTGCAATTGTTGATACCAATTCTAATCCGAAATTAGTTGATTTTCCAATTCCTGCAAATGATGATGCATCAAAGTCAATTGAGCTAATCACAAGCATTATGACAAATGCTATTGCTGAAGGTTTATCAGAACGTAAATTGGATAGAGATAAAAAAGCTGCAGAAGAGGAAGAAATAAAAGCAGAAGCTGCTGCAATCAAATCTAAAAATATTGAAGCGATTGAAGCTCAAGAAGACGCTGAAATTGAAAAACAGAAAAAACCACGTATTGATGCTACTAAATCTGCTTCTGACAAACCCGCTAAGCGCCCCAGAAAACCGATTGTAAAAAAAGACAATAATTAATCCTATTTCTAACCTGAAAATATAAAATACAATGACAAAAATAACTGCTGCTGAAGTAAACAGTTTAAGAAAACATACAGGTGCAGGAATGATGGACTGCAAAAATGCATTAGTAGAGTGTGAAGGTGATTTTGACAAAGCTGTTGATTTTCTTCGCAAAAAAGGTCAAAAAGTAGCTTCTAAAAGAGCTGATCGTGATGCTACCGAAGGTGTTGTTATTGCCAAAAGCAATGCAGATAATACATACGCTGCTGTTGTTATGGTAAATTGCGAAACTGATTTCGTTGCAAAAAATCAAGATTTTATCAATTATGTTGATTCTATTGTTGACTTAGCTATCGCAAATAAAGCTAAAAATATTGACGAGTTAAAAACACTTGATCTAAATGGAAGAACAGTAATCGAAACTATTACTGATCAAACTGGTGTTATTGGCGAAAAAATTGAGTTAGGTCAATTTGAAGTAGTTGAAGCTGATAAAGTTTATGCTTACAATCATCAAGGAAATCGTTTAGCGACTGCTCTTGGACTAAATAAAGCTGATGAAGCTTACGATCAATTAGGTCGAGAACTTGCGATGCAAGTTGCTGCCATGGCTCCTATAGCCATTGACCAAACTGATATTGATCCTGAAATTCTTGCAAAAGAAAAACAAATCGGAATGGATCAAGCTCGTGAAGAAGGCAAACCAGAAGCAATTCTTGAAAAAATCGCAATGGGTAAAATGAACAAATTCATAAAAGAAAACACTCTTTTAAATCAAGCTTTTGTTCGTGATACTAAGAAATCTGTAAAACAATATCTTGTAGAAACTGACAAAGATTTAACAGCTACTGCTTTTGCTCGCGTTATGCTAGCTAGCAAATAATTTGATATTACATAATAAAAAAAGAGGGGCTAATAGCCCCTCTTTTTTTATTTAGGCAACACTTAATTTTAAGTGCTTAAAATATTTTTAATAATACCAGAGACCATTTTATTATCAGCTTTTCCTGCCAATTTTTTAGTAACAATTCCCATTACTTTACCCATATCTTTCATGGTAGTTGCACCCAATTCTTGAATAGCTTCTTTCACGATAGCTTCAACTTGTTCAACACCCATTTGCTCGGGTAAATATTCTTCAATAATACCAGCCTGATACAATTCTTCGGAGGCCATTTCTTCTCGGCTCTTTTCATTATATATTTCAGCCGATTCTTTCCGTTGTTTAACCAGTCTTTTCAAAATTGATATTTCTACTTCTTCTGAAATCTCTCCAGCACCAACATCCTTTCCCGTCTTAGCTAATAATAATGAAGCTTTTATCGCTCTTAAAGCTTCTAATTTCTTTTTATCTCTATTAAGCATAGCCTGCTTAATATCACTATTTATGGTTGTTTCTAAACTCATTATTTCTCTTTTTAATCAACATTTTCATGTAGAAATGAATTGTTTTCTCGTAAAGCCGCACCTTCATTATTATCATCCGAAAGGGTAAATTTTGAAACCAATGATTCGTCGGAAGCCTTAGTTTCACTTAATTCAACTTTACGACGAAGATAAGCAGGCTGGTTTTCCATTTCCTCTATATCTTCAGGCGTTTTCAGCTTAATACTCAACTCCTGTAATTTTTGGATTCTATCATTCGAGCGTCTTTCAATATCATTTCTTTCCTCATCAGCTTCATCATTTTTCCTTTGAGGTGTAATTCTAATAAATGGTTTTCCTGAATCTTCCACATTTGATTCGGGCTTTTTCATAAGTGTTGGCTCCGTCATTTCAATTTTCTGAGGAGGTTCATTTGACTCCTCATCTATTACTGGAGAACTTAAATCAAAAACGATAGATCGTTGCTCGTCTGTAACTTCCTTTTCAGGAGTCATTTTTTGAGGCTCGGAAGTTTTTGGTTCAACATCTCTAATCAACTGAATTTCGCCAACTTCAACATCTTCTTTAGGGGTCATCGTAATCTTTGGTTTTATCGAAACCTCATCATTCAGGCTATGAATGGTCAGATTCTCACGTCCAACATCTTTATTCTTAACATCAAAACCTGTAGCTACTAAGGTTACTCCTATTTTATTTCCCAATGATTCATCTGTGCCATTTCCCCAGATAATCTCTGCATTCTGACCAGCTTCATCCTGAATATAATCTGTAATCTCGGTTACTTCATCCATCGAAATTTCTTCCGTTCCCGAAGTAATATAAAGGAGGATATTGCTTGCGCCAATAATTTCGTTATCATCCAATAAAGGAGAAGCCATAGCCATTTTAACAGCATCAACAGCTCTGGTTTCGCCCTCAGCAGTTGCTGATCCCATAATGGCTTTTCCGCTATTTTCCATAACTGTTTTCACATCCTCAAAATCCACATTTATATAGCCTGTAACGGTAACAATTTCGGCTATACCTTTAGCAGCAGTAGTTAATATATTATCGGCTTGTTGAAATGCTTGAGATAATTTCAAATCGCCATACAATTCACGTAATTTATCATTACTAACCACAAGCAAAGTATCAACATGCTGACGTAATTCTTCAATCCCTTGATTGGCCTGGAGTCTACGTTTACGACCTTCAAATGAAAACGGAATAGTAACAATCCCTACGGTCAAAATCCCAAGTTCTTTAGCTACCTCAGCAATAACCGGAGCAGCACCAGTACCAGTACCTCCACCCATTCCAGCAGTAATAAACACCATTTTAGTGTTTTTTTCTAATATCGCACGGAGATCCTCAATATTTTCCATAGCCGATTCTTTTCCAACTGAAGGAATAGATCCAGCACCCAGACCTTTTTTGCCTAATTGGATTTTTATCGGAATAGGACTTATCTCCATTGCTTGCGCATCGGTATTACAAACGATGAAGTCAACACCACGTATGCCCTGATTATACATGTGACTCACGGCATTACTACCACCCCCTCCTACGCCAATAACTTTAATAATGGAAGATTGATTTTTGGGAAGATCAAAAGTTATCATTTCGCTCATTTTTAGTATGTCTAAATTTAA
>JAOZUV010000148.1 GCA_029938505.1 Bacteroidales bacterium
TATTAAACATAGTAAAACTATAAGTGCACCAATTCTTATTTTCATTTTGACGTTTCAGTTACTCTAACATCTCCCAATAATACATCCCAGAAACCAATAAGTTTTCCTCCAATTTGAGTGTGCTTACGCTCTACATAAACGGTAATATCTTTTTTTGTAGTGTCTTTATAAATTAATCCGTCATCCGATGTACCTTCAAAGCGCTGATAAATTGTGATCACACCTACATATCTTCCGTCGGGTTGCAATTCTAGATCGCTAATGTATTGAATATTATACCAGCTAATAGTAACCTTATCGTAATTTAAGGCCATTAAATGTTCTAAATATTTGCGAACGCTATAATAAGTAATTTCTTTTTTGAATAAAGAGGATACTCCGATTTGACTATCGTCGGCAAACAATTCAAGTGTGCGCTCAATAACACGATTAGCTTCCGAAAAAGGAGTTCCTTTACTTCCTACAATCGAAACATATTTACTTAAATCTCTGATTTTTTCCATTGCCAAACTATCAATGGCAAGCTTTCTTTCAGGACTGATTGGCGCTTGTGAAAAAACTGAAGAAGCTAATGATAAGCAAAATACAGCCACTAATAACATCTTGATTTTAGACATAATTTTCTATTTTTTAATAAGTTCAATTTCTGTTATTTTCCCGTTATTATCCAACATAAATGATTCGATATCCTTATCAAATTTCTTCACATCTTTTAAATATTCTAAATATTTTTTGATGGTTGTTGGACGGTCATAATCTTTTACCCCGTTTTCTTGGCTGATAATAATTAAAACTGGCACATCGGCTGCAGCATAAATTTTGAGTGCTTTTTGAATTTGCACATTGGCTTGTGTAAAACTATTGGCATTGGCTACAGCTTTAAATCCATCCAAAATACTTTTTCGGAAGATAAATTCTTGCTGATTTTCATTCTCTTTTTGTGTTTGAACCTCTCTTTCGGCACGTAAAACGTCAAGAACTTCATCAGTACGTATAATTAAATCCTTCACTTCTTGATCAGGAAAGTTCTGTTTTTTGATAGCATTTAATCTATATTCTTTTTCGTCAAGGCTCATTGATCCTTGATCGTTTATAATTGCAAGTAAGTCTCTTTTGGCTTGCTCAATTCGTTGTTCGTAAGAACTGGCCGCACTTCCATCAGGGTTTTGAGTAATTTTTTGTTTACTTTTACATCCGGTAAATGAAACGGATAACATCATTAAAGAAAAAACAATTACTCCAACCTTAAATAAATTATTCTTCATAAGTGTTGATTTAAAATTTGAAATTCACCACAATACATTTGTAATAGGAGTGAACAAAATTATTTATTTTATACATTTATAACTAATTATGTGCCATAAAAATTATACAATCCCAATATTTATTCCTGAATTGGCTTGTCCGTTTCAGTGTTTGTATTGTAATCAGCAGAAAATCAGTGGCACATTGAGTATTCCAAGTGATAAAGATATTCATAAAATTATTAGTAATCACTTAAAAACAATACCCAAAAATAGCCATGTAGAATTAGGGTTTTTTGGTGGAAATTTTACGGGAATTCCAATGAATGAGCAAAAGCATTATTTGGAGGAAGTCCAGACCTATCTTTTGCAAGGAAAAATTCATGCTATTCGATGCTCAACCAGACCTGATTATATTAATGAAGAAGTATTGAATTTGTTAAAAAATGGTGGTGTTAAAACCATTGAATTGGGTTCTCAATCTGTGCATGATGATATTTTGTTATTGGCTGAGAGGGGTCATACTTTTGAAGATACCGTTCAGGCATCCGAGATGATTAAAAAATTTGGTTTTAATTTAGGATTGCAAATGATGATTGGTTTACCGGGTGATACCAAAGAAAAGGCCATCTATACTGCTAAAAAAATAATTGAACTTGGTGCTGAAAATACACGGATATATCCAACTTTAGTTATTCGCGATACAAAACTGGAAGAACTTTACCATGCTGGGAAATATAAACCTCTTAGTTTAAATGAGGCCATTGATTGGACGGCAGATATTCTTGAATTATTTGAGCAGGCGAATGTGAAAATATTGCGAGTAGGTTTGCATCCTTCTGAAGGACTACTAGATGGAAGTGAATTAATAGCCGGACCTTTTCACCCATCTTTTCGTGAATTGGTTTATACCGAAATTTGGCGAAAAAAATTATTAAATCTTGATTTTGAAAAAGAAAAATTAAAAATATATGTCAACCCAAAAGAGCTAAACTATGCTGTGGGTTATCAGTCATTAAATAAAAAGCAGTTGGAAAATAAATTTAATTATGTGAAGTTTGTAGTAGATTCAGAACTAAAAAAGAGAGAATTCTATGTTGATTATCATCGATAAAAAAACACCTCAAAATGCGAAATTAAAATTGGCCGAATATGGCGAGTTGGTGGAGTTTCAAACCCAAGGGATAACGTATGAAGCCATTTCCGGTCATCCGGATATTTTTTTCAGTCAAATAGAAAATCAGTTAGTAGTTGCCCCTAATTTACCAGAGCAGTATATTCAGAAATTGAAAGACAAGAATATTTCTTTTCTGCTAGGGGAAGAAGCGGTTGGTGTGAAATATCCAGCTAGCTCAAAATACAATATAGTAGCTGATAGAGATTATTTGATTCATAATTTTCGGAATACCGATTCGGCTATTATTCAATTAGCTGAGGATATGGACTTGATTCAGGTGGATCAGAGTTATACTCGATGCAATTTAATTCCTTTAGGCAATAAGCATTATATTACTTCAGATAAGGGTGTTGAGCGCACGTTGAAACGTTTTGATCTAGAAGTGTTTTATGTTGATCCGGAAGGTATTCAGTTATCTGGCTATAAAAATGGTTTTATTGGTGGTTGTGCCGGAATTTTGAATCAGCAGATATTTTTTAATGGGAAATTAAGTTATTTGAAAGATAGCGATGCGATAAAAGCATTTTTAAAATCCCAAAAATTTGAAATAATTGAATTGTATGATGGTCCTTTATTTGATGGTGGCAGTTTGATTTTTTTATAAAATTAAGAAGACGATCAATTTTCTTTGCCTTAGCCTATTATTTTGTAATTTCGCAGCCTAAATACTAAAATTATGTTACGAACACATACTTGTGGAGCACTGAATATTGAAAATGTTGGACAAAGCATTAGCTTGAGTGGATGGGTGCAAAAATCGCGTGATTTGGGTGGAATGACTTTCGTTGATCTTCGTGATCGCTATGGTATTACCCAATTGGTTTTTAATATGGACACCAATGTTGAGCTATGCGAACAAGCTCGTAAATTGGGTCGTGAGTTTGTGATTCAAGCCAAAGGCGAAGTATGCGAAAGAAGTAATAAAAATAAAAAAATTCCAACAGGTGAAATTGAGATTACTGTTTCTGAATTTGTAATTCTGAATAAATCAAAAACACCTCCATTTACTATCGAAGACGAATCTGATGGGGGAGAGGAATTACGGATGAAATATCGCTATCTTGATTTGCGTCGAAATCCTTTACGAAAGAATTTGGAACTTCGTCACCGTATGTCTATTGAAACAAGGAAGTATTTAGACAGTCAGGAATTTTTTGAAATCGAAACCCCTTACCTCATAAAATCTACACCTGAAGGAGCCCGCGATTTTGTGGTGCCTTCACGTATGAATGAGAATCAATTTTATGCTCTTCCACAATCGCCACAAACTTTTAAGCAATTATTGATGGTGGCTGGTTATGATCGTTATTATCAGATTGTGAAATGTTTCCGTGATGAAGATTTACGTGCTGATCGTCAACCGGAATTTACGCAAATTGATTGCGAAATGGCCTTTGTTAATCAGGATGATATTCTGACCACTTTTGAAGGGCTTGCAAAATATTTGTTTAAAACGGTAAAAAATATTGAGATTGAAGATTTTCCTCGTATGCCTTATTCTGAAGCCATGCGCTTATATGGTTCTGATAAACCGGATATTCGTTTCGGGATGGAATTTGTTGAGATGAATGATGTTACTCAAAACAAAGGTTTCAAAGTATTTGATGATGCTGAATTAGTGGTGGGTTTTTGTGCTGAAGGATGTGGAGAATATAGTCGCAAGCAGCTGGATAAATTAACTGATTTTGTAAAACGCCCTCAAGTGGGAGCTCTCGGAATGATTTATTTAAAATGCAATGCAGACGGTACTTTTAAATCATCGGTTGATAAATTTTTTGATCAGGAAGCTTTAAAAACATGGGCCGAAAAGCTAAATGCTAAAGCGGATGATCTTATATTGGTTTTATCCGGTGAAACCGATAAAGTGCGTAAACAACTTTCGGAATTACGTTTAGAGATGGGGAATCAGCTTGGATTAAGAGACCCTAAAGTATTTAAACCTCTTTGGGTAGTTGATTTTCCTTTATTAGAATGGGACGAAGACAGCGAGCGTTATCACGCCATGCATCATCCCTTTACATCACCTAAATCTGAAGACTTTGATATGTTGGAAAGTGATCCGGGAAAAGTTCGTGCCAATGCTTACGATATGGTCATCAATGGTTCTGAAATTGGTGGTGGCTCCATTCGTATTTTTGATAAAACATTGCAAAAAAGAATGTTTACTCTTTTAGGTTTCTCGGATGAAGAAGCGCAAGCTCAGTTTGGTTTCTTGATGAATGCCTTTGAATTTGGAGCTCCTCCTCATGGTGGTATTGCGCTGGGCTTTGATCGTATTGTTGCTTTATTTGGCGGATCTGACTCTATTCGTGATTTTATCGCCTTCCCTAAAAATAATTCAGGAAGAGATGTAATGATTGATTCACCTTCGCCTATTGCACAAGAGCAATTGGATGAATTGAAGCTTAAAGTGATTAAAGAATAAAATTGGTGAGCACTTAGTTTTTTAGCTTCTTAGGGTTTTTACTAATACTTTTAGATTCAGATTTTAACTTTCGTTCAAGTTTTTTAACATCTTCTTCTGGTGGAAGTTCTTCTGGTTTAATACCTCTTTTTAATAAAACATTCCTTACACCTCTATTATTTGTAATATGTTCTGCTGAGATTTGTCGTTCAGTCAATAGGTTTTTTTCTTGAGTGTTAAAAACAGTAATTTCAGTTGCAAAATCTTTAGCCTTAATAGTGATAGTAGGAAGAAAATCAGCTAATGCCCTTCCCTTTGGAATACCTAATTTATTTTTCATTTGTTTGGTTGACTTTCCTCCAAAAAGAGCTGCATCTCCTTTACTTCTTATAATCCCAAAGTTTCTATCTATACCAGTTTTTTCATAAATTAAGTCAGAAAGTTCCTTTTCAGAAGAAGTTAATTTCAATCGAGCATTAAGTCTTTCCCAATTCTTAATGCGTTTTGCAATCACTTCTGATTTTCTTGTTTGAACTGCAAAATAATTTTGAGCAAAAGCAATTTCTTGTTTTTTGGAATCTCCATTTTGGGCTATTAAATAACATGCAAATCTTGTGAGCATTAAATCTTGAATTTCCTTGTTTGCTCCTTTAGGCATTGCTATCGTTTTGTTGATGTCAACAAAATGATCAGGAACTAGATTATCAGATACTTCACAAGCTGTTTTGGCTTTTGTAATAACAAGAGAAAAATTTCTCCATTCAGCGTAACCTAATAAATGTTGTAAATCTCTGGCAAACCAAAATTCTATATTATTTTCTGTTGAGTGTGAATGGTCTTCAAAAGAGTCTGTTAGGCTGTTTAT
>JAOZUV010000149.1 GCA_029938505.1 Bacteroidales bacterium
ACTTTTTACCTGAAACAGGTGATGGTTTGGTTGTGTTAACAAATAGTGAACGAGGACGGAATGTTTATGTTGATGCATTAGATTTGTGGTCAAATTCGATAAGTGGGAAAACACCAAAAATGTGTGCTTTCTTCAATAAAACATTTAAAATATCAGGAGCAATTGCTGTTATTCTCTTTCTGAGTTTGATAGTGTTTATCATTCGGAATGTACGGAGAAACCCTCTTACGCACCGCAGGATATTTTGGAAAATTCCAAATAAGCCATTATGGAGAAAATTTTTGCGGTTTATTTTTCAGTTTACGCTACCCGCATTTTTTACTTATGCTTTCTATTCGATTTTATATGTGCTTCTTTCAGATATATCGCCACTAACTTCTGTATGGGTACTATACGGCTTGCTCTTTTGGACTATAATAGCAGTTGTTACAGCGCTTTTTCCGAAATTTAAAAATACAAAATAATAAATAATTGTCATGAGAATGAAAGTTAGTAAGTATGTTCTTGTTTTTTTAATAAGCCTATTATTTCAACAAACAATCGTTTTTGCAAAAACGGTTGAAATAAAAATAAATAGTCGGAAAATAGTTGAGAATTATAAAGGAAGTGACCAGTATGGCTCTTACGAAATAATAAAAGGAGTCATTTATCTTTCGGTTGATCCACGAAATAATTCGAATGAGCAAATTGTTGATTTGAAACTGGCTCCAAAAAATGAGCAAGGATTTGTAGAATTTTCTACCGAATTTGAACTTCATAAGCCTGTTGATGCTACTCGTGCTAATCGTCGTTTACTATATTTTGTTTCAAATAGAGGAAATAAAATGGGTTCAGGATTTTTCTCCTTTGGACATGACTATAACTGGTTATATAGCAAAGGCTACTCTTATTTATGGTGTGGCTGGAATTGTGATGTGCCCGAGTCTGATAAAAAAATAAATATAAAAGTTCCCATTGTAACTAATAAGGGAAAAACTATTACAGGAAAGGTTTATTCTGAGCTAATTTCTTTTGCTAATAGTTATGTTAAAAGTTTACCCATTGTTTGGGGTAATTCATTGGCATATGCGCCAGTTGATCTGGATCAAAAAGAGGCTGTTTTATCAATGCGTCAATACCGTGATGATGAACCAATAATAATTGCTCGCGAAAATTGGAAATTTGCTCGTTTTGAAAATAACGAAATTATTCCTGATTCGATGAATGTGTATATTGAAGAAGGGTTTAAACCAGGTTGGCTTTACGATTTAGTTTATACAGCTAAAAATCCGAAAGTTACGGGTTTAGGTATGGCAGCAATCAGAGATGTTGTTTCCTTTTTTAAGTTTGATAAAGTAGATTCTCAAAACAATCCCAATCCATTATATAAAAATATTGATTTCACTTTTGCTTGGGGACACTCTCAATCAGGTCGTTTATTAAATCATTTTGTGTATCAAAATTTTAATAAGGATGAGAGGAATCGTAAAATTTTTGATGGTATTATAAGTAACTGTCCTGGTGCTGGTAAAGGCTCGTTTAATATGCGTTTTGCTCAGTTTACACGTCATGGAAGTCATCACGAGGATAATTTATACCCCATAGATATTTTCCCTTTTGCATCTGTTAAACAATATGATCCGATAACGAAGAAGTATGCTGATGCATTTAAAGATGCTAGGGATGGAGGCAATATGCCAAAAATGATGTTTATTAATTCTTCTACGGATTATTGGACACGTGCAGCCTCACTTTTACATACGAATGTAGAAGGAACGAAGGATCTAGAGATAGCATCTGATGTTCGCATTTACTCAATAGCAGGACTTGCCCATATTGATAGTAAAATTGGTGTAATCAGCAGGTCGTTGCTTATTGCTTTGGAGAAATGGGTTGATACAGGTATTGAGCCACCAGCCTCAGAATATCCAAAAATAATAGATGGAACATTGGTTGGTTTAGAGGAATGGAAATCTAAATTCCCCGAAATTAAAGGGATGATTTATCCTGATTCTTATTATGAGCCTTATCGTTTAGATTTCGGAAAGAGCTTTAATACTAAAGGGGTTGCAAAGTTTACACCTCCAAAAGTTGATCCAAAATATATCACTTTGGTGCCTCAAGTTGATGAGGATGGAAATGAAATAGCAGGAATACGGTTTCCTGAAATTGAAGCACCATTAGCAACCTATACAGGTTGGGATATGCGTCGTGCTTCATTTTCAAATTCAATAAAACGAAATACCGGTAAGATTTGGCCTTTCTCCATTCGTGAAAATTCTGCCGATACTGATTCTAGAGGAATCATAAATCAACGATATAAAAATGAAAATGATTATTTTTTCGCCTATGAAGCTGCTTTGAGTAAATTAAAATCTGAAGGCTTCTTATTAGAAGAAGATTTTCTAATAATGAAAAGGAAAGCGGCTGCTCAATCAAAACTAGTTCCCAGTATCAGCTATATTGATGATGTTGCTGTCGAATATGGGGTAGATTCGTCGTTGATGTATTTTATGAAAATCAGAAATGCAGATTTATCATGGATATATGGATATGCTGATGTTTCTCAATTTCTGACAGAAGTAACTGATAGAGGAGCCAATTATATAAAGAATAAAGAATACCAGCATGCACTTGAGTTGTTTAAATTAAATACAACCCTTTTTGGAAACGATGCTAATTCATGGTATTATCTCGGCGAGTGTTATTTTGGACTAAAAAATCAAAAGCTTGCATTACAATCATTTGAGAAATCTTTAAAGCTAAACCCAGAAAGTACGAGAGCATCTGAAATGATTGAGAAATTAAAGAGATAGTAAAACAGTTTTATAATTAGAGTAATTGCAGTAATAATTTTTTTAAAAAAAAATCACAATGAAAAAAATGTTTTTGTTCCTGGTAGGATTGTCACTATCTACTGTTGTTTTGTTTGCTCAAGATAGTAATCAAAAAGATGAAAAATTAATTAAGAAAGTAATTAATGATGCTTATGTAGAAGGATTATGTAATAAGTTTGATAAGGAAGCTATAGAGGCAGGTATCCATCCACTATTTAGTTTATATAGCATAGGAATGGGTAATAGGCTTTATATATATCCTATTAGCAATTGGTTAGAAGATGCTAAGGAAGGTGAAAAAAAAGGCTTTAAATATTCCTTTCAAAATGAAATTACTACAATAAAATATTTATTTCTTGATATCACTGGAAAAACTGCAGTAGCTAAAATTGAGTTTTATGAAGGAGGAGAATTGCATTTTATTGATTATTTGTCTCTTATTAAATTTGAAGATGGCTGGAAATTAGTAAGCAAAATGGCACATCGCGTTACCACAGATAATAATTCTCATTAATAAATGCGCTGATTATTGAAAATCCTTGTACACTAAAGAATGAAAAAGCTAATAACAAATTATACTTGTTTTAATATTTTCCCAATATGGATGATGGTTATTGTGCTATTTTATTCAGATAATATAGATAAAAACGCCAACCAAAAAGATGAACGTTTAGATGCAGAAAACCAAAAACGTTTCGGCGCTTATATAGGTGAAAAACCACCTGGACTAATACCAAAAGTGTTTGCGGATGGTTTTATTTCAACTAATGAGCATGAATTTAGTTGTACGTTTTCAGCAGATGGAAAGGAATTTTACTTTAATAGAAATAAAAATATATGGTTTACCCAACTAACAGATAAGGGCTGGTCACTCCCTCATAAAGCTGAGTTTTGTTCTTCATATTTGGATAATGAACCTCATATAATTTATGATAATAAATATCTGTTTTTTGGTAGTAGAAGACCACATCCCCACAATAATTTAACAAGTGAGTATAGTATATGGTTGGTTGAACGAGTGGGTGATGCTTGGTCTTTACCAAAATATGTGGGGCCTGCTTCTTATGTTTCATCAGAAAAAAATGGGACTATTTATACACGAAATATTATTCCTGAATACAGAAAATGAATGATTGTGAAAACAAAATTTGAAGATAAAGTGTTTGATTCGTTTGTGAAACAAGGGGGAGGTGTTATTGCACCTTCTCCGTTTCATTTACAGGGTGTTCATTCTTGTATAGCTCCTGATGAGAGCTATACGATTTTTACTGCTATGTATGAATCATGGGGTAAATCGCCTGAATTATTTATTACTTATCGAGAAGCTGAAGATACTTGGGGCAATGCAATTAATTTAAGTAATGTGCTTGATATGAAAGATATTATGATTCCTTACATCTCTCCAGATGAGGAATACTTGTTTTTTTACCACGATCATGATATTTATTGGGTTGACTTAATGTTTCTTAAAAAAATAAAGAACGATTAAATAAATTAGAGTATCACGAAATTATCTATATGAAAAAAATAATTCAATTTATCATATTCTATGTGGCATTTTCAGCGAGTATTTATTCGCAAGTACCTAAGATGTTAGAATTAGGATCACTTACAATTAATAAGATAAATTATGGGGCTGTTAAAATTGGAACCAATACTTTAAAATTAAATGTAACAAACCATTCTGACTCTGTAAAAAATTTATATCTCTCTATAAGAGTTGAAGGGATTTCAAACTGGCAGCGAACGGAGGTCTTTATAATTAACGCAGGAGAAACTATAAGTTGCCAGAAAAACTATGAAATTGCTGATGTTTCCACTCGGATTATTAAGTTAAATTTTATTGTGCCAAAAGAAACTTATTTGAGAAGCAATAACCCTACAAAGAATAAACCACCATCTAAAGTTAATTTTGCCTATAAAAAACGTTTTAACTATAATCTGAATTTTGAAAATGAGAGAATTCAATTTTGGAGTAAAGCCAATAGTGTTAGGATTCGTTCAGAGATTTCTGAATTAAGAAAGAACTTAAATATTGCTAATCAAGTTAAAAGAGATTTATTATTAGAATTGGTTTGTTATTATCGCGAAGGACATGATAATTTCAATGTAAGAAAAATAAAAACCAAAAAATTAGGTAAAAATATTATGGTTGAAACCTGGGAATTGGAGGGTGAGCCAAATGAGCCGATTGGGTTTTTATTTATGCAATTAAAGAATCTTTCAAAACCGTATAAAACAATTTTATTTCTTACAGGCAATCCTCCAGGCCGTAAAGAACCACAAGTTAATAAATTGACTATGTTGGCGAAAGCAGGCTACAGGGTTGCTATAATGGATAGGAGACTAAGTGCCAGAAAAACTACAGTAGGTGAATTTTGGAATAATACAGCCAATCCGGTTTTTGATGCCATGCATTTAGTTGATTATATTATGAAGTTAGAAGAAACGGATAAAGATGCTGGTGTTGCTATCATGGGTTTCTCGAAAGGTGCTGCTGAGAGCCAGATGGTTGCTGCTTTGCATGAAGATGTTAGTTGTGCGGTTTTGCTTTGTAGGATGATTGATTATGATGTGTTATTTGAATCGGCAATGTGGTGGCCAACTTTATATATTCCTCAGTTTATTGTTGAAATGGGTGCTGATTCGATATTAAGTAAACCTTGGCAGGAACAGCTTGATTTTATGACGCCTAATGTATTGAAAATAGTGAAGAAAAAGTTCTATGATAAGTATGCATATTACGATTCTAAAAATATATTAAAGCTTATTGCCCCCAAACCATTGCTTTTAG
>JAOZUV010000150.1 GCA_029938505.1 Bacteroidales bacterium
ACGAAACGAATTTCATTTTCACGAAACTGAACCAAATTTGATAATTGATAATTTACATTTAAATAATCAATTCGTGCCTGAGTACCAATCAATTCTAAATCTCCAATAATGACAGGTTTACTTATTGAACCACTCACTTTAAATTCGCCGCTACCGTAACCACCCAATCCCGAGATAAACTCAGAAACAAAAGGCTCCAGCGTTTTAAAACTAAATTTATCAAGCTTTAAATCATAATTTAATTGTTGGCCTGCTGTACCTGGAGTGTAACTACCCGTCATTTCAATTGATTTTGAAGTCGGATCATTTTTATTAATAACTTCAATCTGCGAATTCAAGGTTTCCTCGGAAGGATTCCACTGCGTTTGAATACTTCCGGTTCCAAGCTCTTCTTTATTGAAAACAAGATCATTTATAATAAGATCAGCTACAATATTTGGAGCATTATAAATATTGGCTAAGCTCAAATAGCCATTCACCGAACCATCAATATCTAAATCTGGATTATTAATAAATATATCAAAGTTTGATAGTTGCCAATTATCAAATTCTATTTTGACTGTATCCATTGAATTTTCAGAGATTATTCCATCAAATCCAAAACGTTTATCATCAATTGAAATATTCAAATCACTAATAATAATTTTTGTAGTGTCAAAAACAATGGAATTATTACGATCTAAATCCAAGCCTACATTATTGACAAGAAAATTTGTCCTGTAAATTTTCAATTGAGATTTTTGAGGTGTAAAATATTTTAAATAGCCTGCTAAATAACCAGTATTCTCATCCAAATCCTCAAAATCATCCCATCTCAATCGGTAGTCGATACTATCGTGCTGGATAGTTGCCAAAATATTTAGATTTTCCAATCCTAAAGCAACAGTATCGTTTTTAGAGACTTCTTTAAAAACCATATCATTACTTCCTAATAAAACCTGAAATGCTTTCTCATCATTATTGGTTTTTGCATACCACTTTTCAAATCGAATACCTTTATAAATCAACTGATCTGCATTAGCTTCAATATGGATACTGTTTTCCCCAGAATTATATAAACCATGGACTTTTGAATTATCTGATAATTTCAAATCTGGAAAAAATATTTCGGTAAGATCAGTCGTATTTTTTAGATCTACATTAAACTCAAAGTTTTGAGTAGGGATCGAATCCAGAATATTGGTAGAATCAGAAAATATCACCGGCATATACAATGCCAAATGTTTATTCACAGATTGCATAAGATCTTTAAATAAAAACTCACCAGTTAAATCAGCGTCAACATAGTCAGATTTTAACTCAATATGCTTTTTAACCGCTGATAATTTTTTTGCACTAAAACTAATTTTTTCGGCAAAATAATCTTTCCCGTCTTGTTGATAATTTGTGCTATCAATTTGAATAAAACCTATATAATTGTCAGGATCAGATCCAGAAAAGTTAATATTCAAATCTGTTGACAAAATGGCCGTAGGATTATAGTCAAAAAGTTTCAGGTTATAAAGTTGAGCATTCCGAATATTTGCTTTAAAGTTATAAGCAGGGATATGGTCACTATAGTCAATTAGTCCATCAAAATTTAAATTTATGTCATCATCTTCTATATTCAAGTTTCCAAAAAATTTATTGTCAAATAATCGACCATTTACTTTCAATTGATTGTAAATATTTCCTTTGAAATTCAAGGAATCAACAACCCCGTTCATCAATAAAACAACATCCTTTTTGATTAAGCCACTTCCATCAAAATCAATATCAAAATCCATAGTTCCAACATAAGCTTCGGCATCAAACACTTTCCCAACATCAAAATGAATCGACTGCATACGACCCGTATATCTAGTCAAATCGCCACTTTCATTGGTTGTCATTTTTATATTAGTGAGAAAATTCCCAGCTTCGGTCCGCATGGCGATAGTTGCATCAAAATCATTGTAAATACCTTCAGCACTTCCAATTAACTCACACTTTCCTAACTTCAAAAACTCATTTGATAAATCAATAAAAGAAGATTCAGTTGGAATGGAAAAACTCTCAATATCTTTAGCTGAGATAGTTAAATTACGAATCTTTGCAGATGAATAAGTCGTTTCAATATAAGGGAGTCCTTTCATATTTACATCGCCTTCGAAATGTGTAAGTCCACCATAATCAAAAACAAAATTTTTACTTTTAAAATCACTTACAGTTCCTTCTGCTTCCAGCGAAAAATTAAAAACATCTTTCATTAAAAACATTTCTGAGGCAAAAAAACCAATATCTGCTAAATTTAAACGAGTTGGGCGGATTTTGGTTTTTATTTGAATTTTTTCTTCAAAATAATTAAAATCACTAAAATCATTATATGAGAAACTGAAATCAAGATCTAATTTTGAATCCATAACCTCAGTTTTAAGATTTTTAGAATCTAGCAAGGTATTAGAAAGTATAAAATTACCTTCAAAAGATTTAATATTAAAACCACTTTTTTCTTCCAAAAGGCTTAATTCATTAACTCGCATCATCAATGAATCACCATGAATACTTAAATGATTAACATCTAAATTTAGCTTGACAATATCAATATAATCAAAATCAACTACTTTAGGCCAATGTTCTTTATTTTGATTAGAATAACTAAAAGAAGATTCAGAAATTTTAAGAGCCTCACATTGAATAGTCCACGAATGTTTTTGTTCAGAAGTAGTATCAGTAAGCGATCGTTTTTTATTTTCAGTGCTTAGAGCATCCAAAAACATATAGAGATTACTAATGGAATCATTTTTATAAACAGTCAGGTTAATGAAGGCATCATCCAAAATTATTTTGTTCAGTATGAGATCCCGACTACGCAAATTTGTTTTCTTAATATTTAGTTGAATACGTTCTGCCTTCAACATTGATTGCTGATTCAGATCTTTTACATCAACATCCTTTAAAATAATATCGAAAAAAGCAGATATAGTAAGTTCTTTAATACGAATCTCGGTATTTAGTCTTTCTGATAGAAATTCAGCAGCAATTCGGGCTGTATAAGTTTGCACTTCAGGATTATGAAATAAAATATACAAAGTCAAGAGCAATGTAAACACCACCACAAGAGGATAAACTAATATGCGTACAATTCTTTTTTTGATAACTTTGCTATTGTTTTGTTAAATTCAAATTATTAGACCCTAATGAGCATTTATATACTTGGCATAGAATCTTCTTGCGATGACACTTCTGCAGCAGTGATTAAAGATAATAAAATACTTTCGAATGTTGTTGCAAATCAAGATGTCCATAAAAATTATGGAGGTGTTGTTCCAGAACTTGCTTCACGTGCTCATCAACAAAATATTATACCAGTAATTTCAGGTGCTCTACAAAAAGCAAATATAAGCAAAAATCAACTTCACGCCATCGCTTTTACAAGGGGTCCAGGTTTGTTGGGCTCTTTATTGGTAGGCACTTCCTTTGCAAAAACTTTTGCCCTTGGATTAGATATTCCTTTGATTGAAATTGATCATTTACAAGCTCATATTTTGGCTCATTTTATTCAAAATCCTGAGGACTATAAAAGCCCCGAATTTCCATTTTTGTGCTTAACCGTTTCGGGAGGGCATACTCAAATAGTTTTAGTTAAAGATCATTTCGATATGGAAGTTATCGGAAATACTATTGATGATGCCGCAGGAGAAGCCTTTGATAAAGCCGCTAAAATTCTTGGGTTACCTTATCCTGGAGGGCCATTAATTGATGAATATGCAAAAGAGGGGAATCCTTTGGCATTCAAATTCTCTGAGCCCCGAGTCCCAGAATTAAATTACAGTTTTAGTGGACTTAAAACTTCATTTTTATACCTCATTCGAGATCATTTAAAATTGAATTCCAATTTTATTGAAGAAAATTTAGTAGATCTTTCCGCCTCAATACAGCATACCATTATTCAAGTATTACTAAACAAATTAATGCTGGCTTCAAAACAAACAGGTATCAAACAGATTGCCATAGCAGGTGGCGTTTCTGCCAATTCTGAATTGAGAAAGAGACTAATGAATTTGGAATTTTCTCATAACTGGAAAGTTTTTATTCCTGCCTTCGAATACACGACGGATAATGCAGCAATGATCGCTATCACCGGTTATTTAAAATATATCAAGAAGGAGTTTACAGATCAAAAAGCTACACCTTATGCCCGTTCATCTAATAAATAATGCTTTGTTATTCAATATTTTTTTGGATTGCTAAAGGAAGCTTTTGCGAATAATTATTCCACGATTTCAATAAAGAGTTCATTTTCATTTCGTAAAGGAGCAATTGATTTTGTTCGTAGGTCAAAATGAAAATAATAAGTAGGAGGTTCATCTGCCGGCAAACCTTCTATAATCGATATATTCAAAATATAATCGTAAAAATAGCCTGCATACTTTTTTCCTAATAACTCAGGAATATCTTCAAAATCTTTAACCATTAGCGTATCAATATTATAAGAGAAACTCAATCCACCGGCATCATCATATAAAAATCCCCCATTCAAACCATCCATTAAGCTAAAACTTGCATAAAGCAATGGGAATGCCTCATCTGAAACATTTTTGCGTTCAAGTTCAAACCAATAATTAATATTCACAAAATTTACTTTCGCTGTCACATCTAATGGTTCTTCATAATAATATTGGGTTTGTACACGACTCCCATAACCTTCTTCAAGCTCAACTTGGGTTAGCTTCAATACATAAGAACTATCTTTTGCTTGCATAAATTGATCAAAACTATTTTCATCAAAAACCTGAAATCCCATTTTGATCAATTCATCTTTCAGATAATTTAGGCTATTATCAACAAAAACTCTTTCATTAATATACTGCAGATAAAAATCACTTATTTTAAGTAAGCTATCCTTCTGATTTTGAGTTAAAAAACGATGGTTAATGATTAAGCTATCCTTTAGGTTAGATTTAAAAATAACATCTGGTGCTAAGACTAAAACAGCACCCTTATTTTTACTTATTGCAAATTTACTTGCGAGTTTATATTCAACTGAACAGGAGGAAAGTACAGCTATGAGTAATGCAAAAATCAAATATTTTAAATAGTTTGTAGAGCTCATAATAGTAAATCATAAAACCCGAAAATCGAGAATTTGATGAAAATTATTTTAGCAATTCTTTAGCAAACGCTATGCCATAATTAATCGCTTCTTCAATTTGATCTTCTGAAGGAGAAAATTTTACAAAAACACCTTCTTCAAAATATTTGAGCTTCAAATTAGTCAGATTTGATTTGATATGATCTTTACCTTCTCCACTCCATCCATAAGAACCAAAGCCCCCAGCTAGTTTACCTTTATCTCTAATCGGACTAAGAACCGCAAAAAGTTTATAAACAGGTAATAAAATATTTTGATTGATAGTTGGGCAACCAACAATAACTCCAGTGCTATTTGATACTTTTGCATCCAGTTCGCCAATGGGTGTGTTTTCAATATCTATTACGTCTACTTCAATGTCACCTACCTGACGAATTCCCTTCGCAATATTTTCAGCAATAAGCCCCGTTTTGTGATAAGCAGAAACATAAGGGATAAATACTCTT
>JAOZUV010000003.1:0-11940 GCA_029938505.1 Bacteroidales bacterium
TTGAAAATTGGACTTCCTATAATTGTCAGAATGGGAGCTGTAATTGGCCGGAATTAGATATTATCCGAGATATGGTTGATGTTGAGATTAATCCTTTTGATAAAAAAAATGTGTTTGTTGCGAGTTGGGAAGGCGGTGTAATTGAGCTTCAGGATGGGAATATTAAAACAGTATACAACACCTCAAATTCATCCTTACAAACGATTTTAAATACCAATATTACACGGGCTAGCGGATTAAAAATTGACAGCCAAAATAATTTATGGGTTGTTAATCCTCAAACCGAAAATATATTATCAGTTAAAACGCCAACAAACGAATGGTATTCGTATAATTTGGGTTCAGCGAATAGCGGAATTCAAGCCAATAAATTGTTCATTGATTTTTATAATCAAAAGTGGATTATCCCACGTCGAACATTTTCGTTAATTATTTTTAACGATAATGGAAGCCTTGAAAACACCGCTGATGATGAGGTGAAAACATTGAGTTCTCAAACAGGAAATGGACAAATTTTTGCTGCCCAAATTAAATGTATAGCTCAAGATTTAGATCGGGAAATGTGGTTTGGTACAGATAAAGGAATTGGTGTTATTTACTCGCCTCGCAATGTGTTTAACGATGGGAATTTTGATATGCAACGGATATTGGTTGAGTGGGATGGGTATACTCAATATCTGTTAGAAACAGAAACGGTGACGGCAATAAGTATTGATGCTGCAAATCGAAAATGGATAGGAACAAAAAGCTCAGGAGTATTTCTATTATCAGAAGATGGTTCTGAACAAATTCATCATTTTACTTCCGAGAATAGCCCCTTAATTTCTAATGAAATTATCAGCTTGGCTATAAAAGATAAGGGCGAAGTTTTTATAGGTACCTCCGAAGGCTTAGTTTCTTATCTGAGCGATGCTGCTGCTCCTAGTGTGGATGGTTCGAATTCGTATGCCTACCCCAATCCCGTTCCACCTAATTATTCAGGACCTATTGCTATTAAAAATTTATATCAGGATGCAAATGTTAAAATAACGGATATTAGTGGAAATGTGGTTTATGAAACTCGTGCTTTGGGCGGACAAGCCATTTGGAATGGCTATAATTTTGATGGTCGAAGAGCACATACAGGGGTGTATTTAGTGTTTGCTAGTAGCGAAGATGGATCTGTTTCTTTAGTTGCGAAAATTTTATTTATTAATTAATATTTGGAGGTTTGGTGCACCCTGAGCGAAGTCGAAGGGCGCACATTTCGACAGGCTCAATGTACCATTATGATTGCAAAAACCCAGGGAATTGTTTTTCATCAGATTAAGTATTCAGAAAGCAGTCTGATTGTAAAAATATATACCCGAGAATTTGGCATACAATCGTATTTAGTGAAAGGGGTGCGTTCTAAAAAATCGAAGATCAGCCCTGCTTTATTACAGCATTTATCCTTGGTCGAAATTGTCGCTTCTCACAAAGAAAAAAGCAATCTTCATTATATCCGTGAGATACGATCTGCTCATCAATACGTGAGCATTCCTTACGATATAACTAAAAGTTCGATCACTCTTTTTGTGAATGAACTATTGATGAAAGCTATTCGTGAAGAAGAGGAGAATACCGCCCTCTTTGATTTTGTATTTCAATCGATGCAATGGCTTGATTTGGCGAGTGAAAATTATGTTAATTTTCATTTAATTTTTGCCATACAATTAAGCCGTTATTTAGGTTTTTATCCTCGTGGGATTTACTCTCCCTCTACCCCTTATTTTGATTTAGAGGAGGGTTGTTTTGAAAACCGAAGACCCATCCATCATAATTATTTGCAAGGAGAAGAAGCTGAGAAGTTAAGTTTGCTGACTGATTTTTCTTTAGACAATATGAAAGGAATAAAATTGAATAATGAAGAGCGAAATAAACTCCTTGATCAGATTGTTCAGTATTACCAATTACACCTCCCTAATTTTGGTGAATTAAAATCCTTGGATGTATTACGTGCGATTTTGAATGATTAATGACTGAAAAATTATGACGAACAAACCCCCAACGGCCGAGGAATTGAAAATATTAAGGAAGCATGTTGATCTGGATGGGTTGTATAGATAAAAGAAAATATTGATTCCCCTCCTATTTTAGGAGGGGTGTCCGAAGGACGGGGTGGTAATCCTTCGACTCCGCTCAGGATGACAACATCAACCACCCCTTTAATTCCCCTCCTTGATAAGGAGGGGAGTTGGGGGTTAACTTTATTCTAAAAAATGCTACAAAATAAACCTTAAAATTATTAAATGTATTGTGAGTGCTGTGGGCTTAATTTTATGTTATGGTTTAATTATTTGAAACCACCTTCCGTCAATATTATTATTATTTTTAATGCCCCAAACTTCAACATCATTATACCATACTTTAGTACAAACAAGGGATACATTGGTTCTTGAAAATTGACATTTTATCGTATCTGTATCCGATTCGCTCCATTGTAAATAAGTGATAGGAAATTCCTCTGACTTACTATGATTTGGAGATTGTAGACATAATACATAATTATCATTAAAGCCAAGCTGGTTAGGTGTATAAAATAGAAATCCTTTAGGATAATCTAGGCGAATATCAGCCTTAAATTCAATTTTTTCTCCATCAATTAAATGAAAAATTTTAATATCAGAACTATTAAAATGATTGACAGTCGAGGGGTCAAGTAAATCAGCACCTTGTGAGTCAACAACTGAAATATTTATTGGTGTATCTATGTGAACCCCAAGACTTACAGAGTTTTTGGAACAGGATGTTCCCAAAATTATTAAAACTAACAAGGGTAGTAAACTTCTCTTTATCATAGTGTTTATTTTTAAGGTATAATATTAGTAATCATTGTTTTTCTATCATTAAATGTGAAATCTGTATCTCTTGGTTGCCAATCATTATAATTATAATAACCATCGCAGAGTTCATTAAGCCCGTATAAAATTGTAAAGAGAAGAATTTTCATTTTTATCAAAACTATACGATGATATTTTTTTACAATCTGTAAGAATTAAATAAACCTTAAAATATTTTCTAAGGATAAATAAATTATACAATAGCAAATCCTATCACATTGGGGAGTGAGTAATTAATTGTAATCTTTGTAATAAAACAAATTTATAAACTTTGTAGTTAAGAATAAATCTAAATTATAATTGCATTCCAAAAACCTCCACAAAATAATGCTTGAGTTTTTCCTGAACTTCGGCAAGATTGATTTCTTTACCTAATTCGTTTTGCAAAGAGGTGACGGTTTTATCCGTTATCCCGCAAGGGTTGATATATGTATAATAATTCATATCGGTATTGATGTTGAAAGCAAAACCATGCATAGTTACATAGCGGCTGGCCTTTACACCAATGGCACATATTTTTCGGGGTTTATTTCCCTGAGTGTCCAACCAAACTCCTGTTGATCCTTCCAATCGTTCGGATTTAATTGTATAATCTTGAAGGGTTTTAATGATAACTTCTTCCATCGCATGAATGTATTGTTTTACGCCCATGTTGAATTGTTCCAAATCGAGGATAGGATAACCCACAATTTGCCCAGGGCCATGAAAAGTAATATCTCCTCCCCGATTGCTTTTAAAGTATTCAATTCCTTTTTGGTGTAGAAATTCTTGGGTCATCAACAGATTACTTTCGGCCCCACTTTTGCC
This sequence comes from Bacteroidales bacterium, assembly GCA_029938505.1. The sequence goes on from JAOZUV010000003.1 coordinate 3,669, forward strand.
GAGTGTAAAAACGGGGAGATGTTCGCAAAACAATAAATAATTATCAGAGATTACCTCATCTCTCTTTGCCTGTAGTAGTTCATTAAATAGCTTCTCCTGATAATCCCAAGCCTTTTTATAGGAGATATTTCCCAGGTCTTTATAAATAGTATTTTTCATGACAACTATTTTAATATTCGTCATGCTGAACTTATTTCAGCATCTCTTTGTTCGGAATGACAAAAAATAATAATTGTCATTTCGATTCCGATTTATCGGAAGAGAAATCTCCATCAAAACTTCTTCTCCCGAAAAATAATCAATTATTTTATATGTTTCTCGGCATGATAAGAGGAACGAACTAATGGACTGCTTTCCACATGCGTAAAGCCTTTCTTTAATCCTATTTTTTGATATTTCTTAAAAACGTCAGGATGAACATACTCCTGAACTGGAATATGTTTGGCTGAGGGTTGTAAATATTGACCAATGGTAAAAACCTTGCAACCAACTTCAATCAAATCGTCCATGCATTGTAAAACATCCTCTTCGGTTTCACCAAGACCCAGCATAATTCCTGATTTAGAAACAAGTCCTGAGTCTGAAATTTGACGAATAACCTCTAGGCTTCTTCGGTAATTTGCCACACTTCTTATGCTTGGAGTTAGGCGTTCGGTGGTTTCCAAATTGTGCGAAATTACTTCTGGTTTGGCATCAACCACCCTTTGTATTAATTTTTTATTCCCTTGAAAATCGGGGATCAATGTTTCTTGAGTGGTGCCTGGTGATACTTTTTTAATTTCATTAATTGTGGCGGCCCAAATTTCTGCGCCTCCATCCTCTAAATCGTCGCGATCAACCGAAGTTAAAACCACATGCTTCAATTTCATGAGTTTTACGGATTCGGCTACTCGTTTAGGTTCTTCCCAATCTGCAGCTAAAGGCTTGCCTGTTTTAACCGCACAAAATTTACAAGAGCGGGTACAAACATCACCCAATATCATTAAGGTAGCGATTCCTAGTCCCCAGCACTCGCACATATTGGGGCAATTCCCACTTGAGCAAATTGTATGCAGTTTGTGTTTATTAACAATCTCTTTGACATTGATATATGATTTCCCAATGGGAATTTTTGTTTTTAACCAATTAGGTTTAATTCGTTTATTTTGCTTCTTCTTTTCCATGGTATTCTAAATTCACAACAAAATTAGATAAAAAACACTTTATTCATTCATTTTCATTCATCAACATTTTCTTGAAAACCATAAACCTAGTTTCTTTATCTTTGCAAAAATTTTTATACCAATGAGTTTACAGTTAAGCGAACAAGAAATTATCAGAAGAAATTCTTTAAAAGAATTAATTAATTTAGGGATTGACCCTTATCCGGCTGCCGAATATAAAGTTGATGTGACTACGAAAGAAATTCATGAGAATTTCCCAAAGGATGAAACATTATACCAAGAGGTGACTTTTGCGGGTCGTATTATGAGTCGTCGTATTATGGGAGCCGCTTCATTTGTGGAGTTGCAGGATTCAACAGGAAAAATTCAGGTTTATTTTAAACGTGATGAAATTTGTGAGGGAGAAGATAAAACCAAGTACAATATTGTCTTTAAACGTTTGCTTGATATTGGTGATATTATTGGAGTGAAAGGTTTTGTTTTTATTACCAAGATGGGTGAATTGACGATTCATGCGAGTGAATATACCATCCTTAGCAAATCACTGAAACCTCTTCCTATTGTAAAGGAGAAAGACGATCAGGTTTTTGATGCTTTCACAGATGCCGAACAACGTTATCGTCAGCGTTATGTTGATTTAATTGTGAACCCAGAAGTAAGAGAAACCTTTTTAAAACGTACAGCTATTTTTAATTCGTTTCGAGAATTGTTTAATAGTAAAGGTTATTTAGAGGTTGAAACTCCAATTTTGCAACCCATCCCTGGAGGTGCTGCTGCCCGTCCGTTTGTGACCCATCACAATGCCCTAGATATTCCTCTTTATATGCGTATTGCTAATGAGTTATATTTAAAAAGATTAATCGTTGGTGGTTATGATGGAGTGTATGAGTTTTCAAAAGATTTCCGTAACGAAGGTATGGACCGTACGCATAATCCAGAGTTCACCGTGATGGAAATTTATGTGGCTTATAAAGATTATAATTGGATGATGGATTTCACCGAGGAGATGATCGAAAAAGTAGCCTTAGATCTGCATGGAACAACCAAGCTAAAAGTGGGCGATAAGGAAATTGATTTTAAACGTCCTTATAAGCGTATTTCGATGATTGATTCAATTAAGGAGTTCACAGGCATTGATATTAATGGGATGGATGAGATCCAATTGATAGAGGTCTGTAAAAAACTAGGTGTTGAGGTTGATGAGTCGATGGGTAAAGGAAAATTGATAGATGAAATTTTTGGTGAGAAATGCGAAACCAATTACATTCAACCAACCTTTATTACTGATTACCCAAAAGAGATGTCTCCCTTATGTAAAAAGCATCGCGACAACCCGGAACTTACCGAGCGTTTCGAATTAATGGTAAATGGAAAAGAATTATGCAATGCTTATTCAGAGTTAAATGATCCGATCGATCAGTTGGAGCGTTTCCAAGAGCAAATGAAACTAAGTGAAAAAGGGGATGACGAAGCCATGTTTATTGATATGGACTTTGTCCGAGCCTTAGAATATGGGATGCCTCCTACTTCAGGAATGGGCATTGGTATGGATCGCTTATGCATGTTAATGACTAATGCCAGCTCTATTCAAGATGTTTTATTCTTTCCTCAAATGAGACCAGAAGTTAAGGCCAAAGTAACTACTGATGTTGATTTCATGGAATTGGGAATTCCCGAAGGATGGATTCCAGCTATCCGTAAAGCAGGCATTAATACCATTGAAGATTTTAAAGCAGCCAATCCAAACAAATTAATGAATGATTTGGGTGGTTTCCGTAAGAAACTGAAATTAGATGTCCCTGGCTTGAGAAAAGAAGATTTAGAAGTCTGGATGAATGCCTGATAAATTTTTGCAGGGCTTTCTTTTTTTTGATTGAATTTGGCACTCTTTTTGTTACCAAAACCCTATTCTATCTAAAGTTGAACGGAATGTTTTAGCATGCCGCATTGCTTTTTTAGTAATCGTAGGGTATTACATTTTTCAATACTCTATTATTTAGAATAGCTTTAAAAAAGGATAATTAAATGAATTTCAGAAACATAAATTTTGCATTTTTTTAAGAATTTATATATTTGCAAACCAAAACCTAATATTCACCTAAACGAATGCGTATTATGAATAAATTAAGATTGATTTTGAGTGTGGCGTTTTTGAGCGTTACTATGGTTCTTTTTTCTCAAACCATTAACGAAGCAGGGGAAGCATTTAATAGCGGAGGAGCACACTTTAAAGCGAAAAATTACCCTTCAGCTATTGAAGAGTATGCTAAATGTATTGAAATTTGTAAAAGTCTAGGCGGTGAGGGTGATGAGCTTTTATCAAAAGCTGAGTCATCATTAGTTCTTTCCTATGTAAACAAGGGAAAAGATCAATATAGAGCCAAGAAATTTGATGCTGCTGTTACTTCTTTTCAAGCTGCATTTGATAAATCTACAGAAGATAAATATAAAAAAGCTGCACAACAATATCTTGCAAGAGTTTATAATTCAAAAGCAACTGCTTTTTATAGTGCTAAAAAATATACTGATGCCCTTGCTACCTATAACAAATCCTTAGAATATGATGCGAAATATGTAAAAGCAGCATATGGAAAAGCATTGGTTTATCGCAAACAAAAAAATGTTGATGCTTTTAAGTTAGCTGTTGACCAAGTAATTGGAATGGCACCTGCTACCAACAAAACGGTTGCTAAAACTGTATCGACAGCATCAAAATTCTTTATTGCTGAAGGAGGAAAAGCTCTACAAGCAAGTAAATTTCAAAAAGCTGTTGATATGCTAAATACTGGTTTTACTTATAAGGCAGGGAATGCTCAGGCATATTATTTTGAAGCTATTGCTTATAATGGATTAAAGCAGTGGAATAAGGCAGTTGAAGCTGGAAACAAATCTGTAGCATTGGAGAAAAAAAGCAAATCAAATGCTTATTTCGAAGTTGCTAAAGCTTACGAAGGCTCAGGTGATAAAGCAAAAGCTTGCGTAACATACAAAAAAGTAACTGATGGTCCAAACCTTGCATCGGCAAAATATAAAATCGAAACTGAATTGAAATGTAAGTAATTTAAATAAAACTAAAAGAAAAGGGAAGCAATAGCTTCCCTTTTTTTATGAATATTTATTACATTTGTTTTGAAGAAATAATTGCACAAATAATGGAAAAATTGAATACAAATGAAAAGTTTTTAATATGGCTTCTCACTATCGCTCTCACTATTTTTCTATATTTTGTTGTTATTTAGGCTTTTTTTACCCCTAATTAATTGTTAATTACTTCATTTCTTCTCAATTACTCAAGCAATTTTATTTTATATATTTGATATAAAATTACTCACACTTTTTTATAAACCGGGTATTATTATGTGATAATGGCTAATTCTAAAAACGACAGCTTGAATTCACTTAAAGCAATAGAGCTAATTGATTTGCTTATGTTTTCCCATGATTGGTATTGGGAAGCTGATGAAAATTGGATTATTCAAAATACAAAAGGTCGATTTTTAAAATCTTTAGGTTATTCAGAAGATGAGTTAATTGGGCGTTCTGTTTTTGAATTATTTTCTTCAGATGTTAAGGACTCTCTTCGCTTAAAATTTATTGAAGCTTCGAAAAACAATGAAACAATATTGTTGAAATCATTGAGTCGGCTTGCAAAAAATAAATCACTTTTATATACAGATCTTACACTTATTATTTTAAAAAACGATAAAGCGGAATCTGTTTTTAGAGCTTTCGAAAAGGATATAAGTTATTTGATTACTGAAAGAAATGAGGCTATTAAAGCCACTCAAGAGAAATCCTTATTTCTCGCAAAGATGAGTCATGAAATTCGTACACCGATGAATGGGATTATCGGCACAACAGAACTTTTAAAAGATTCGGAATTGAATGCTGAACAAAAAGACTTATTGAATATTGTTGATGTTTCGGCAAATAATTTACTATCGATTATCAATGATATCTTAGATGTCTCGAAGTTAGATGCTGGGAAAATTGAATTAGAAGCAAAGCCATTTAATTGTAGTGTGATTATTCAGGAAGTAATTACCATGTTAGGAGTAAGAGTGGTAAAAGAAAATGTTGAGTTATTGGCAGAAGTTGATTCAGAACTCCCAGAAGAACTATTTGGTGATGAACTTCGATTGAAGCAAATTATTATTAACCTTGTAAATAATGCTATAAAGTTCACTAAAAAAGGTTGTGTGAGTATTGTGGTAAAAATATTAAATGAGGATTCAGATACTATAAAGCTAAGAATTGAAGTTATTGATACAGGCATTGGAATTTCGGAAGAAGGAATTAAAAAATTATTCAAAGAATTTTCTCAGACAGAAGAATCAATGTATCGAAAATTCGGAGGGACTGGTCTAGGTTTAGTGATTTCAAAAAAACTCACTGAATTAATGGGAGGAAAAATTGGTGTTAAAAGCGAATTGAATAAGGGTTCTGTTTTCTGGATTGAACTTGAATTTTTAAAATGCAGAAAGAAAGAGAATAATATTAATAAAAATTTTATAAGTGATATGGATACTACAAGTCGAAAATTACGGGTTTTGGTTGCTGAAGATAATCTAATTAATCAAAAAGTGGCCATGATAAATTTGCGGCAATTAGGTCATGATGTTGAAATAGCAGTTAATGGACAAATGGCTGTGGATATGTATAAAAATGGAGAGTACGATATTGTTTTAATGGATATTCAGATGCCAATTTTGGATGGGCTAGAAGCCACTCTAGCCATTCGAAAATATGAAGAGGAGAATGATTTACCACAAATTCGAATTGTTGCTATAACAGCCAATGCGATGAAAGAAGATAAGGATAACTGTTTGGAAGCAGGGATGGATGATTATATTTCTAAACCTTTTCGTTCCGAAGATTTAATTCGAATTCTTTCATTTTAATTTGTATTTAGTTTTAAAATTCAAAACAAGAAATTTGAATACCCTTGTTATTAATTTATATCTTTGTAGAGAAATTATAAAATAAATCTTATGAACTTATCAATTCTACTTGGAATGGTTGGCCCTTGGCAAATAGTCATCATTGCTGTGTTAATCTTATTGCTTTTTGGCGGTAAAAAAATCCCTGAACTTATGAAAGGTGTTGGAAGAGGGATCAAAGAATTCAAAGAAGGAATTAATCCTGACGAAGACGAAGAGAAAAAAAAGGATTAATTTAACATCCATTTTTAAAAATATTTGCGGCTTGATTCGATATGTATCGGAATCAGGCCTTTTTATTTTATGTACTCCCAAATGTTAAAAGAAGTTAAAAAAACTGCATTGCTTAACTCATAGGTTTGAGGGATTGAAAAAATCATATTTTTGTAAGGTTTTAAATGTTGTTGGTAAAATTGTTGAATTATGTTATCTAAAAAATCACTCACTATATTTTTATTTGTATTCTTGGGAATTATATGTGACCAAAGTCAAGCTCAAGAAGTTATCAATGAATCTGATTCTTTAAAAATTGAAGAGGGACTTATTGAAGATTCTCCTATTGTAAGTATGCTTGATAGCTTATTATCAATAAAATATTTTAGACCCAGTTTCTTACTTGAAGATTCTAGTTTTTTGAATGTATATAAATTTAAAGAAGGCTTTGTGCCCGAATATTCTGATTCAATTTATGAAGCACGTATTGGGATTTTAAATGCCGAAACTCCCATCGAATTGACTTATAATAAAACGGTTAAAAATTACATTCTTTTATACGGAAAACGTAAACGTGAACTAACCATGAAAATGTTGGGTCTTTCAAAAATTTACTTCCCTCTTTTTGAAGAGCAACTGGATAGATTTAATGTTCCTTTAGAATTAAAATATTTAGCCATCGTTGAGTCGGCTTTAAATCCACGGGCTGGTTCGCGCGTTGGTGCTAAAGGTCTTTGGCAATTTATGTACGGAACAGGTAAGGTTTACGACTTAAAAGTTACATCTTATATTGATGATCGTTTCGACCCCATAAAATCGACAGTAGCTGCATGTCAACACTTATCCGATTTATACGATATTTATGATGATTGGTCCTTGGCTTTGGCTGCTTATAATTCGGGAGCTGGTAATGTAAATCGAGCTATTCGAAGAGCTGGTGGAGTAAAAAATTATTGGGCAATTTGGCCATTTTTACCTCGCGAAACTCGGGGTTATGTCCCTGCCTTTATAGCCGTAACTTATATTATGAATTTTGCGGCTGAACATAATCTTTTTCCGCGTGATCCGGGCATCCTTTATATGGGAATTGATACCGTCACTGTTCGCGACGTTTTATCATTTGATCAGATTTCAGAGATGTTAGAAGTCCCAATGACAGATGTTGAATTCTTGAATCCACAATATAAATTGGGAGTTATACCGGCAACTCGAGGTAAAAAATTCAAATTACATTTACCGAAAGAATTTGTAGCTACCTATTTAAACAACGAAGATTCTCTATATAATTTTAAAAGTAAAAAAGGCATTCAAAGAGATAAGCTATTAGCACAAATTAATAAAGTTAAAGATCGTGGCATTCATATTGTTCGAAGTGGCGAAAATTTGGGATTAATTGCAAAACGATATCGTTGTTATGTGAGCCAATTGAAACGTTGGAATAATTTGAAAAGCAGTATGATTAGACCTGGACAAAAACTGATTGTTTATGGTAATGCTGTTGCATCTTCTTCCAAAACACCTACTCAGCGTTCTACAGATAAATCCTATCATATTGTTCGCAATGGTGAAAATTTGGGATTAATTGCAAAACGTTATAAGTGTAGTATTACTGATCTTAAAGAATGGAATAATTTAAGAAAGAACACTATTTTCCCCAATCAAAAATTGGCTGTTTTTAAACCCAAAACTATCGTTGATAAGAATGCAAAATATGTATATCATACAATTAAAAAGGGAGATACCTTGTGGGATATTGCTCGTTCATATGATGGTGTAACGGTAGATCAAATTAAACGTTTAAATAGTATTCGTAATTCAAAACGATTGGAGCCGGGTAAGAAATTAAAAATTTCAGTAATAGGGTAATTACAAAAATATTTGGATTGATTTTTGCTTAATATTTGAAAGCATTTTTAATACACAAAATATATATTAAATGAAAAAATCAAAATCGAG
>JAOZUV010000003.1:11950-19143 GCA_029938505.1 Bacteroidales bacterium
CAAACTGATTGTTTTTTTGGCTTTACTATTAGTTTTTGGAAGTCAGAGCTGTAATTATTCTAAATCAAATCTTTCTCACTCTCTTGGAAAAACCCTCGAATTGCTTGTAGTTACTGATAATAAAGAGCAATGGAATAGTAGAATGGGAACAAGTATCAAAGATTTCTTTGGTCAAATTTTTATTGGTTTGCCTCAAGGAGAGCCTATGTTTGATATCTTCTATCTTCCGCAAGAGGCTTTTGGTGATATATACAAACCAAATCATTTAATTTTTATTGCAGATATTAATCCTAAATTAAAAGAACCCATTGTCGAAACTCGACGAGATCTTTGGGCAACACCACAGCGTGTTGTTAAAATTTCTGCTCCTGATATTGATTCTTTTATTCAAATATTTGATGAACAAAAAGATGGTATTATGGAGTTATATCAGCAATTGGAGCGTGAACGCATTTTGAAATTTTTCAAAACATCTAAAGCTAAAAAAGTCAAGAAAATTTTAAATAATATTTTTAAAATTGATATGGTATTTCCTACAGGTTTTGTAGTTGCAAAGCGTGTTGAGGATAACTTTATTTGGATTCGTAAAGAAACAAATTTAGTTAGCCAGGGCATCATGATTCATACTTTTGATTATACAAATTCCAATGTTTTTGAACTCGAAAGCATCATTGCTCGCCGAAATTCACTAACAAAATTACATATCCCTGGCCCAATTGATAATAGTTATATGAAGGTTGCTGATGAGGTCATTGAAGTAGAAGCAAAAGAAATTAATTTTAAGGAAATGTATGCTGTTGAGGCTCGGGGCTTATGGGATGTTTATAATGATTTTATGGGTGGACCATTTTTAAGTTATACTTTTGTTGATGAAGCTCTAAGTAGAGTGATTACTATTGATTCATACGTTTATGCACCCAAAGACAAAAAGCGAATTCACATGAAAGAAGTCGAGGCGATTTTATATTCTTTTGAATTTGTTGAAAACAATTCTGAGGCAAAAGAGTAAATATTTTATATATTTATCGATAACTTTACTAACCAATACCATATTTTATGAAAAGATTGAAACTTATTTTGCTAACAATTGCTGCTGTTTTATTTATTATTCCAACTTCATTTGCTCAAAAAAATGCGGATGATATTTTAGGTATATGGATGAACGAAGATGAGGATGCTCATATTGAGATTACAAAAAGGGATGATAAATATTATGGGAAATTAGTTTGGCTTAAATTTCCAACCGATGATGAAACCGGTAAACCAAAACTTGACAAACATAATCCTGATGAAGCTCTTCAAAGTCGTCCATCATGGGGCTTAGAGATTTTAACCAATTTTGAATTTGATGGAGATGACCGATGGTCAAGTGGTAAAATATATGACCCTAAAAAAGGGAAAACATATAGCTGCTATATGAATTTTGTAGAAGATAAAAAGATTAAAATTCGAGGATACATTGGTGTTTCTATTCTAGGAAAAACTACTTATTGGACTCGTGTAGAAAAATAAAAACCTAAATACTATTTTACAAAAACCAGCCCTTTAAGGCTGGTTTTTGTGTTAATAAACAATTTTTGCTCTTTATTTTTTGATCTATTGTTCGAGGATTATTCCTATATTAGTATGTTTAACCAATCGAAAATATATGCTTTTGAAGCATCATTTTAAATGGCTGTTCATTTTTATTTTGATGGGCTTGTTTTTAACATCCTGTTTAAATAATGAAAAAAAACTTGCTGAAATTCTTAATGTAGATGAACAAAGTTCTGTTTTACGAAAAATCAGGAAAAGTGGGAAATTAGTAGCCCTTACCGATTATAATTCTACCAATTATTTTATTTATCGTGGAGAGCCTATGGGCTATCAATTTGAGCTATTGAAATTATTTGCTGAACATTTGGATGTTAAGCTCGAGATTGTTACTAATAATGATTTAGAGCAAAGCTTTGAAAGTTTAAAAAATGGTGAAATTGATATTATTGCCATTGGATTGGCCAAAACAAAAGACCGATTAGAAATCATCGATTTTACAATACCTATGGCTCAAACTCGTCAGGTTTTAGTTCAAAGAAAACCGAAAAATTGGAGAAAAATGAGAACCATGGATGAGCTTGAATCACACTTAATTCGTGAGCAATTGGATTTGGCAAAAAAAACAGTTTACATTCAAAAAAACACCTCCTTTAAAGATCGCCTGTTAAATTTAGCAGATGAAATTGGGGATAGCATTTTTATCATTGAAGATGAAAGTAGAGAGGTAGAGGAATTAATAGCTGCTGTCGCTTCTGGTGAAATTGACTATACAGTGAGTGATGAGCATGTTGCTTTGGTTAATGATAAATATTATTCAGATATAGATATCAATACTCCAATAAGCTTTACCCAAAATCTTTCTTGGGTTGTTGATAAAGGGCAGGATAGTTTGTTGATATTGATTAATAATTGGATTGATGGATTTCAGAATTCATTGACCGCAGGTTTGCTATATAATAAGTATTTTAAAAATCCGAGAACTATTAATTATGCTAGTAGTGAATATCATAGCATTGGTGGCGGAAAAATTTCGAGATATGATGAGGTTGTGAAAGAAGTAAGTTCGCAATATGAAATGGATTGGCGTTTAGTTTCATCCATTATTTATCAGGAATCAGGTTTTAAACCCAATGCAAAATCTTGGGTTGGGGCTTATGGATTAATGCAGTTAATGCCCAGTACTGCTGAGATGTTTGGGATTGATAGCCTGTCATCACCTAAAGAACAAATTGAAGCTGGAGTGAAATTTATTCATTGGCTTGACACTCAAATTCCTGTAGAAATTAAGGATGTAAGTGAGCGTACAAAATTTATTCTTGCAGCTTATAATGCAGGTTTAGCCCATGTTTTTGATGCTCGACGATTAGCTGAGAAATACGAACATGATCCCAATATTTGGACGGGGAATGTGGATACTTTTTTACTTCAAAAGTCCAATCCAAAATTTTATCGTGATAGTGTTGTACGTTATGGCTATTGTCGTGGGGAAGAGCCCTACAATTTTGTAATAGAGATTTTAGATCGTTATGATCATTATAAGAATCTCATAAGAAATTAAGCATCCAATTCTGTTTTTAATTGTGCCAACCACTGGTCAATACGCTCATCAGTTTTTTCATCTTCTTGATCTTCATCAAGAGCCAGCCCACAAAAATAATCACCATCAACAGCAGCTGAATCTGTAAATGTATATCCTTCGGTTAACCATTTTCCAATTATTTTAGCACCTCGTTTTTCAAATTCATTTTTGATGACCTGCATGCCATCAACAAAATTATTGGGATAAAGGATTTGATCACCTAAACCAAAAAGAGCAACAACTTTTCCATTCAAATTGATTTTGTCTAACTCGTTAAAAAACACATGCCATTTATTACTGTCTTCTGCTTCTTGCCATGTTTCTGAGCCCACAGTTGAACACCCAATTATTAAACAGTTATAATTTACTAAATCTGTTGTTTCAATAGATAAGATATCATAAATGTCGGATATTGTTTTATCAAAACGATCATAGATTTTTTGAGCAACGGTTTCAACGTTTCCGCCTTTAGGCCAGTAGATTATGCCGTGGTTTTCCATAACAAATAGCTTTGTTTATTTTAATAAATTAGGGAGACTAAATTACAAATATTTTAATCTGATAACAGATTTTATTTAAAATTATTTTTTGTGATCGGCTAAAAAATGAATGGCCGTATCTTTTATTGTTTGTTCAATTGGACGAAACTGAAAATTTAAAGCGGAACAAACTTTTTCATTCGAAAAGTGATATTTTTTATTGGCAGTTCGCGCTGTTTCTTTAGTGATTAGTGCTTGTTTCCTGCTGATAAAACTTTGGATTTTTACCAATCTCCAAACCAATTCGCTCATGCATTTTGAGATGTATATATTGGGGGCTTTTATCTTTAATTCTTTGGCTATATTTTCAAATAAATCTTTATAAGATACATTTTCAGCATTTAAAATAAATCGCTCATTTGTAATCGGACTTTCCATCAATTGAATCATGCATTTCACAACGTCTCTAACATCAACATAGCCCGTTACTCCTTTAGTATAAAACTTTAATCCACTTCCAATTTTTGAAAAAATTTGAGAACTACCTTCTCCCCAATGACCAGATCCAAATATAATAGATGGGTTGACAATTACAGCATCTAAACCTTCAGTTGTGCCACGCCAAACTTCTCTTTCTGATTCAAACTTGCTAATTGCATATGCCGATTGCCGTTTTGAATATGTCCATTGATCAGTCTCGCTAACCACATCTTTTGTATTGTCTCTTCCCACTGAAGCAATGGAACTGACATGACATAGTTTTTTGATGTTTTTGGTGAGGGCAGTATTCACAACATTGGCAGTTCCTTTGGTATTATTCGCTATCATTTTTTTATGATCTGCCGGGATAAAAGAGATAATAGCTGCAGCATGGTACACTCTGTCTACTCCCTCCATCGCTTCTTCCAATGAAAAAATATCTAAAAGATCTCCGTATACCCACTCTAAATTTTTCAATAAGTCTTGTGGGGTTTTATGGTAGTATGAAATAACCTTTTCAAGTTTCTCAATCTTGCTATTTTCACGTCTGATTGCACGAACTTTTTCACCACTTTTAAGTAATTTATAAATTAAATGAGTGCCTACTAAACCAGTTCCTCCTGTAACTAATATCATTTGATAAAGTTAATCATTTTTCAAATTTTCAAATCACTCCATTTTCAAATTGATTCATTAGTTCTATCTTTGTGCAAAATTATTTACTATGAGCTTTATTAATGAATTAAAATGGCGTGGAATGATCCACGATATGATGCCAGGAACGGAAGAGCAACTAGCAAAAGAAATGACGGCGGGTTATATCGGATTCGATCCAACTTCTGATTCTTTACACATTGGAAACTTGGCTACTTTAATGCTTTTGAAGCAATTTCAGTTAGATGGCCATAAACCAGTTGTGCTGGTGGGTGGAGCAACCGGTATGGTTGGTGATCCTTCTGGTAAATCACAAGAAAGAAACTTGCTTGACACTGAAACAATTAATAAAAATTTAGAAGGACAAAAAAAACAATTGGTAAAGTTTTTGGATTTTGATTGTGGAGAGAATTCAGCCATTGTTGTAAATAATTACGATTGGTTTAAGGAAATGAATTTTTTGGATTTTATTCGTGATGTTGGTAAGCATATTACCATCAATTATATGATGGCCAAGGATTCGGTAAAAACTCGTTTAGAAACAGGATTGTCATTTACTGAATTTACCTACCAACTTGTTCAGGGCTACGATTTTTATTGGCTGAATCAACATAAGAACTGTAAACTGCAAATGGGTGGTTCTGATCAATGGGGTAACATTACAACTGGAACAGAACTTATTCGACGAAAAGCTGGCGGAGAAGCATTTGCTCTAACAGCTCCTTTGATAACGAAAGCCGATGGTGGTAAATTTGGAAAATCGGAACAAGGAAATGTATGGTTAGACCCTGAAAAGACGTCCCCTTATGTTTTTTATCAATTTTGGTTAAATACATCTGACGAGGATGCCGCCAACTTTATTAAAAAGTTTACACTTTTGAAAGAGGGGGCGATTAAGGATTTGATTGCTCGCCATAATGAAGCACCTCATGCTCGTGAATTGCAAAAAGTTTTGGCAAAAGATATTACTATTAGAGTTCACTCAGAAGGAGATTATAATACGTCTGTTGAGGCTTCTCAAATACTATTTGGAAAGGGAACTACCGAAAGTTTGAAAAAGTTGAATGAGCGTACTTTATTAAGCGTTTTTGAGGGTGTTCCACAAAGCGAAGTACGTAAGGCTGATGTTGATTCGAAAATAGAGATTGTAGAATTCCTTGCTGAGAACACTAATATTTTTGCATCCAAAGGTGAGGCTCGTCGGATGTTGAAAGATAATGGTGTTTCTATCAATAAAGAAAAAGTAAAAGACAGCTATGAAATTTCAATTGCTGATTTATTAAATGAAAAATATATTCTGGTTCAAAAAGGAAAGAAAAATTATTTTTTAGTGAACGTAATTTAATTTCTTTTCTGAAAAGAAATAAAGGGGTGCAACCTTAAGGTTGCACCCCTTTATTATTAATTATAAGCCAAACGGGTTTTTTCATCTGCTAATGTTGGAGCAATATGCTCCTGCCATTTAGCCGATTTCCATGTTCCAAGTTTTTCATGAGTATCAAAATACTTTTGAGGTATTGGGTGAGTCCCAACTACTACTTTTACCCCATATTTTTCTTGAATAAAATTTTTGAAATGCTCAATATGATGACATGGAGGATAGCCAACGACTAAGCCTGTGGCTAGATGAATAACATCTACACCATTCTTTATCATTTCTTCGGGTGTGTACTCAATATTTCCTCCAGGGCAACCTCCACATGAAGTATATCCGGCAATTTCAATATCTTCGTTTTTTTCGTAAATGCTGAATGCACCTTCTCGATTTTTCATTGATCTAAAACATTTGCCTCCGGCACAAGTACTGTATCGATCGCAAATAATAATACCGATTTTAGTTTTTTTTGTCATTATTTTTAATTTATTACATTTTCTGAGAGATGGGTGTAAAATATTTTATTAAATATAAAACATTTTTGTTAAACGATTTAAAAATCAAAAACCATTCCTGCACTTACTTGCTTACTTTTAAATTTGCTATGAAACGCTTTTATTGCAGGCGGTCCTGTGCAATGTGATGGGTAAATCTCACTTATATTTTGATCTTCAAAATAGCGAATTGTTTTTTGTGTTTGAACATCATTTGTTTTTAAATGAAATCCGCCAATGACAGCTTTAATTTTATTTATTTTACTTATTTTTTTAGCATATTCTGTAATATTACAAATCCCTGAATGAGCGCAACCAGAAACTATAATTAACTCATTGTTTTGAATGATTACAAGGGCTGAATCATCAGGGATAAAATCATCTTTATCGTGGCAATCAATGAATGAAGTTGTCTTTGATTCAAAAGAATTAAGTTTTGGAATTTCCCCCAAAAAAATTATATTTTCAGTAATATAATATGGCTTTCTGGTATTTATTAATTTGAATTTCTGATTGAGCTCTAAAAATTTTGAATTAAGTCCGATGAATGTGTGATCGCTTTTTCTGTATCGTTGAATAAATGCATAAGGATGACA
>JAOZUV010000151.1 GCA_029938505.1 Bacteroidales bacterium
ATCTAAGCATTAATAAAAAAATATTGTCTGAGGATGATCCAGCCATTGCTCGCATATATTTAAACTTGGGAAGAATATATCAAATCCTTTCTCAGTATGATAATGCTTTAAAATATAGTGAGCTAGCAGAAAAATTGTATGTTAAAAAATTCGGAAATGATTATGCTTCTTTAGGTCTTCTTTGTTTAAATATGGGCTTAATGCATTTTAATCAATCAGATCATGATGAAGCTGAATTGTTTTATAATAATGCCTTACGTATTTATAATCTTAATTTCGAAAATAATCACCCAAATATTAGTAAAATATATAATAATTTGGGTTTGCTTTATACTACTAGAAAACAATATGAAAAGGCATTATCATATTATAAAATGAGTTTAGAAATTGCACGAGACCCAGACTTTATTATAGTGAACCTTAGAAATATTGCTACTGCTTACCAAGATTTAGATCAATTCGATTTGGCAGATAAGTATTTTCAGAAAGCTATACAGAAAGTCGGTGAATCTTTTGATAATAATCATTATGAAATGGGGCATTCTTATCTATTCTATGGTGAGTTTCTTTTATTTAGAGATGAAATAGAGAAAGCTCTAGGCTATTTTTTTATGGCACTTAAAGTGTATGAATCAAATTTTCCCGAAACGAATATTTATATTTCAGATATTTATAGGCTTATTGGAAATTGTTATTTAAAAAAAGAAAAATATAGTAGTGCTTTAAGAAATTATCAATTATCATTAAAGGCTAACGATTTTAGCTTTTCTAATCTTGATATTGAATTGAATCCTAATATAGATAATGCATTATCACCCCAAAATTATATTTCAATTTTATTACAGAAAGCCAAGGCCTTTGCCTTGTTGGATAGAGAGAATGGAACTCAAAATTTACTAAAAAGTCTAGAGTGTTATCAATTAGCCATGGATGGATATGAAAGCTTAAAGTTAAATGTCGGAGAGGATAGTAAGCTATATTTAGCTAATGTAACAAAAGAAAGTTTTGATTTAGCATTTAGGCTTTTAGATGAGTTATATGCTAAGGAAAATAATGAAAAATATATTCATGAAGCCTTTCAGTTTGCAGAAAAAGGAAAAGCTTCTGTTTTATTATCTTCAATGAAGGGAATGGATGCCATGAAATTTGGAGGAATCCCAGAAGATTTACAACTATTAGAAAAGGATTTGAAGGATAGGATGAGTGGCTATGAAAGTTTAGTGTATGACGAAAAAAATAAACACAATCCAAATTCATCGAAAATTACCTTATGGGAACAAAAATTATTTAATCTTGATCAACAACATGATAGTTTACTAGAAGATTTCGAAGAAAAATTCCCTGCATACTATTCCTTAAAGTTAAATAATAAGGTATCGGGAATTGAAGATATTAGAAACAAAATAAATGCTAAACAACTTATTATTGAATATGTTTTAACAGATTCTCTATTGTTTACTTTTGTAATTGGAAAAGATCAACTCCAGTTTAAAAAACATAAAATTGATACAGCTTTCTCCAATGATTTGAATACGTTACGTTACTCTAATAATATTGATTTTGCACATCATGGAATGAAGGAGTTTAAAGCTTTTGTTTATGCCTCAAATCGTCTTTATAATATTTTATTTAAAGATATTCATGAAGTTATGCAAAATAAAAATTTGATAATTGTACCTGATGGCAAATTAGGCTATTTGCCTTTTGAATCGTTGGTGACAGAATTACCCGATTTTTCGAGTATCGATTATCGAAATTTATCTTATTTATTAAGAAGTAATCCAGTAAGTTATTCCTACTCTTCTACATTATTATTTAGAGATAATATTAAAAAATCTGCTGGAAGATCCTTACTAGCTTTTGCTCCAGAGTATGATGATGTTTCGGTAAATGAGTTTTTTGACGAGCGAGGCATAAATATAAATTCAGCTTTAGATAAGCTACTCTATGCTCAAGAGGAAGTATCTGCAATTAATAAAATTTTTAAAGGAACTGTTTATCAGGGAGCTCAGGCAAATGAAACTACATTTAAGAACACTGCCTCAGATTTTGATATCATTCATCTTGCGATGCATACATTTATTGATGATGAAAATCCTATGCAGTCAAAAATGATTTTCACTCCTAATAATAATTCAATTGATGATGGCTATTTAAATACGTTTGAAATTTATAGTCTTGAACTACAGGCCAAAATGGCTGTTTTAAGTGCGTGTAATACTGGCTCTGGTAAAATTAATAGGGGTGAGGGTATAATGAGTCTTGCGAGAGGTTTTATTTATGCTGGTGTGCCTAGTATTGTTATGACATTGTGGGAAGTAGAAGATAAATCAGGATCAAGTATAATGACTTTATTTTACGAAAATTTGAATCAAGGAATGACAAAAGATATCGCTTTACAACAAGCCAAACTAAAATATTTAAGTAAAGCACCTCAATTACGATCACATCCCTATTTTTGGGCTGCTTATGTCGATATTGGAGATACTGAACCTATTATTAAAAGTATTCTTTCCAGATATGGTATTTATCTTTATTTAAGCATATTGTTATTAGTTCTTTGGTTTGTACGAAATAGGCATAAAAAAAGAGCATTCACTGTTTAGTGAAAGCTCTCTCTTTGAATTATATATTCCTTTTATTTCATGGATTTGAGTATTTCACTTGCTTGATCTTTAAACAAACTATTACTGCTTTTAATAGTTGTAAATAATTGAATTGCTTTAGTATTTTCATCAAGTTTTAATAAACAAAGAGCCTTATACCAGGTAGCTTGTTCAATAAATAGATTATCATTATGATCTAAAACAGATTGAAAAGAGTCTCTTGCTTTGCTGTAATCATTTGTTTCAATGAAAGACAAGCCTAGATAAAACTTAGAAATGATATTTTCTTGATTGTTTTCAAATAAGTTAATTGCTTTTTGATATTCAGCATTTGAATAAAATTGAAGAGCCGTTCTGACATCATTGTCTATATCAATATTCGATGAACGAGTAATCATAATACTTGTCTCTGCATGATAGTAATTATTAAAAAGATTTTCAGCTTGAGGAGTTTTCTGGTTAGTTAAAAGTATGCTACCAAGTAGAATTAGTATCGTGGCTGATGCAGCTGCATAATGCCATTTCTGTTGGTACAGTTTTCTGATAGTGGTTCCAGTATCTTCTTTGCTATTACGATAAATATCTTCAAGACTTTTTCGCAAACTAATGACATCTCTTTCGAGGATAGCATTATTAACACCCATGTGGAGCTTAAATTCCTGAGAAAATTTACTATTTTGCGCCAATAGGATTTCGACTTGTTTCCGCCCCTCGGCATTAAGCTCGTTATCAATGTATTGTTCTATGAGTTCAAACCAATTTTTCATCATATTAATTCTTTAAATTTTGGGTCACTTTTTATTTTTTGAATGAGTCTTTCTTTGCATTGATACTTTCTTTTTTTTGCATACTTATCGCTCTTATATCCCATAATGACTGCAATCTTTTTTAGGGGTATTTTCTGCAGCGACATTTCCAGTACTTTTCTGCAATCCTCACTCAATTTTGCGAAGTAATCCTGATATAAGCGGTATCGCTCGGATTGTTCACTTACAACCTGCGTATCGTCTGGTAGATCGATGTAGTTTTCTTTGTCAATTGAGAGTTCATTTTTTGCTTTTCTCTTTTCCAGTTGCTTAAGCCATAATAACCTGCAAACAGAGTAAAGGTATGTTTTGAACGCACAACTAATTTTTAACTGCTCATTTTTTAGTTTTCTGAAGATTATCACAATGGCCTCTTGAAAAATATCTTGCGCATCATCTTCGTTTCCACTATTGTTTGTTATAAAGTATTTTATATATGGATAAAATGTCTTGTAAACAAACTGCAGTACTTCAACATCGTTCTGACGAATCCCTTCCAGTATTTCTTCAACATTAAACTTCGTCACTTGTCATTGTTTAATTCTGTTTTTAATAAAAAAGTAACCTCTATTTTCTAAAAAAATATAATAATATTATTAAGAATTGTTAAAACCCTTGTCAATAAAGAACTCTACCATAAAGAAAAAAATATTTTATATTTTTATATCCATAATAGGCTTTCTTTTGTTAAACAAATAACGTAAATTTTGTTTGTTTATTAAACATAAAATGAGAAAATTCTTTATTTTTATTAACTCTCCCTAGCGATAATAAAATGAACTTAAAAATTAAATTTTCAATTTCTATTATTTTAATGTTGATGCTCCATGTATATAAGCTACAAGCTCAGCAAATTAGTGCTTTTAATCAATTTGATACGCTTACTGTATTGTTTTATAATGTGGAAAATTTATTTGATGATATAGATGATCAAAATTTGGGAGATGATGAATTTACGCGAGATGGTTTGCGGAATTGGAATGCTTTTAAATATAAATCGAAGATTAAAAAAATATCGCAAGTAATTCTGGCAGTTAATACATGGGAAGCTCCTGACTTGATTGGCTTATCAGAAATTGAAAATTGGAATGTTCTGAATGAATTGTCTAGCAATTCATTATTAAGTAATATTGGGTATAAAATAATCCATAAAGAATCATCTGATCATAGGGGTATAGATGTAGGTCTATTATATAATCCTCAAAAAGTTTCAATATTAGATTCAGCTTTTTATTCGCTTGAATTAACAGAAAATATATTTTCTAGAGATATTTTATATGCTAAAATCAAATTTCGAAAAGATACTTTGCATGTCTTTGTTTGTCATTGGCCTTCTCGTTATAGTGGTGCTTTAAGTTCTGAGGTAAATCGCATAAAGGCTTCTAATCTTCTTTTTAATCAGTGCCAAAAGATTTTTAGCGAAAATGTAAACTCAAAAATATTAATTATGGGTGATTTTAATGATGAACCGACTGATAAGAGTTTGCAAAATTTAGCTAACAATTTGATGCTAAATAATAAATCCTTATTATGTAATTTAATGGATAATGAATTTGATTTAGGGACAATAAAATTTCAAAACCAATGGTATTTATTTGATCAATTTATCATTTCTAATAACTTACTTGAAAATGAAAGTGGACTCAGATATTTAAATCCCCCACAAATATGTTCCCTTCCTTTTTTACTTGTTAAGGATGAAAAATATTTAGGAGTTAAGCCTTTTAGAACGTTCTCTGGTTATAAGTTTATCGGAGGATATAGCGATCACTTTCCAATTTTATTAAAACTAGATTATAATCACAGTAATTTGGAGACACCACAATAAAAAATAAAATTGTCTATTCCTTTATTGGGTATATTAAAATCTAAATTTGACATATGTCTGAAACGAAATTGGATGCTTATTTCCCAATCGTTAGCTATTCCTTTCATTCGTTTACTAATTCCTAAAATGAAATTGTCTGAAAAAATAAAACCCTTAGCTTGTAAAAGTGTATTAATACTGATATAATGAAGACCAGTTCCGATACCAATATCCAAAAGTAAGTTTTTTGTAATTTGATAATTATAGATTAATCCCCAATTAACCCCTGTTTCTATCTGCATTTTTTCTCCTTTTAAAAAAATGGT
>JAOZUV010000152.1 GCA_029938505.1 Bacteroidales bacterium
AACATCTACAAATTGGTGTAGAGGTGCATTTTTAATCTCTTTATTATACTCATCAATAAATGCATCTGCAGGTTTACTAAAATCTTCTTGGCTAAAATCAAATCCAGCTTCAACGTAATAATCCCTTACAGGGAAATTGAAAATATTTTTATAGCGTTCAGTTGTTAATGCTTCTTTTCCTCTCTTTAGGAGTAGATTATTTACGATTTTTCTACAAAGCTCAATATCGTTGAGCAAAGTTCCATTCCAATCCCAAATAATTGTATTTATATTCTCCATATCAAATCTATCGCTCCTCAAAAATAAAAGTATTAAAAATAAAGTGGGTGAAATTTAAACCCTCCATTTGAATTAATTTCGAAAGTAGGTAAAGGAATTTTTATAAAACTCAAAACATTAAATAATAAATGCATGAATTTCGATTGTGTTGGTATTCTTGTGAGGTCAATATCCAACGCTAAGTAAAATTGGCTGATACGTTGATGTTGAGGTAAAGCCGATCCAATATAATCATTTAAATTATTCCCATAAAGCAAGCCATGGGCGCCGTATCCAAAAGCAATATTCAGCCATTTGGGAAATTTTGATTCTTTTTTTAAAAATGAATAAATATTAGCTGAGGCCCAAATAGTGATTCCGTTATAGTCGTCAAATAAGCGTTCGATGGCATTGTTTCCTAAAACATCTGGGCGTAAATTAGGGAAGTTAGTAGGATGATAGGAGTATTTTATCATAATCCTTTGTTCATGCCATAATAACTGTTGTGAAATAAAAAGAGAGGTTCCAACTGTATTGGCTATCATGTCGCCTGGCGAAGCTCCCCAGCCCACTGAATATCCATCCATCACCTCAATAATGGATAAATAAGTAAAGCCCAATAGTCCTCCAAACCATGTTGATTTATTTTCTGATAATCCTGCCCATCGAAAATTGGCATAGCCTAATCGCCCAATATTATAAGTGGAAAAAACATGACCCATCTTATCCATCAACCTCCAATGATCGTTATCGTTAGTAAAATGAAAATTAGTTTGTGGGTAATCTTTATACCATAAATTATGAAGACCTATCATAGAAGCAGCATAAATTGCCGATTCGCTGATAATCATAGTTTTTAGACGTTTTTTATTGAGACTGTCTGGATAAATATTGAATTTTTGATGCTGAGCAGATGCAATTTCAGTGAGTAGCAATAATGCAACAATAAGGAATGAAAAAGGTTTGCTCATAATTTGGTTTATCTCCAGATTCTTAATTTATTCAGCGCTTTTCTGTATTTAGAAGCATTTTGTTCGTGTTGCCGATATGAATTTGCAAATACGTGATAGCCTGATAAATCATCTTTAGCACAAAAGTAAAAGTACTTATGTTCTTCATAATTTAAAACCGCATTTATCGAAGCAATGGATGGAATACAAATAGGACCAGGAGGCAAACCGCGGTGTTTGTATGTATTGTAGGGCGAATCAATTTCTTTATGTACGTTGAGTACACGTTTAATCGAATAGTCATTCAAAGCATAAACAAGCGTTGGATCAGCTTGTAAATACCACTTTTTGCCCATACGGTTAATATACACCCCTGCGATACGACTTTTTTCATCATTTTTTTGGGTTTCTTTTTCAACAATGGAAGCAAGTGTAATGATTTCTTGAATACTCATGCCTAAGCTATCAGCTCTTGCTTTTCGATCTTCATTCCAGAATTGATCATATTCTCGTTTCATTCGTTTAATGAAATCATCTGTTTTTATCGTCCAAAAAATCTGATAAGTATTCGGGACAAAAATTGTTGTAGCGGTATATTTATTTAGTTCAAGATTAGCAAGATAAACAGAATCGTTTAATAAGTTTATGATTGATGTTGAATCAGCCTCAATTTGGGATGAAATTCGTTGGGCAAATTGTTCTTTTGTTCGAATGTTATTAAAAATTAATTTAATAGGTGTTTGATTTCCAGAACGTAGAAGGTTGATTAACTCCAAATTATTCATTCCTTTTTTTAAAAGATAATGACCGGATTTAATGTTAGAAGGATAGGATTTTTGTTTGGCTAGCCATTCAAAATTCCCGCGATGAATAATCAATCCTTGCTTATAAAGTATTGTTTTTATCTGTTCAAAATCTGCAACACTTGGGATGTAAACAGATGTTGTTTCATTGTTTTCTGTCCAAACGTTTGTCTTATAAATTATTTCGTAAAGTAGGTAGCTGCCAGCTATTATTGGGATGAATACCAATGCAAATAAATAGATAAGTAAGCGTTTTCGTTTACTGCGTTTTTTTCGTCCGCTGTATTTCGAGTGATAATAGGCCATTTTACTAGGTTTTACTAAAAATATATTGAAGGATATGTTCGTCTACCCAATCTCCATTTCTTAAATTCCAATCTTTTTTTATCCCAATTTCTTTAAATTGCTTTTTTTTGAATAAACCTAAACTCTTTTTATTGTTTTCTTCAATATTGCAATAAAGTTGATGTAAGTTTAGTGTTTCATATGAATGTTTTAATATCAGGTCAATGGCTTCCGAAGCGTAACCTTTATTTCTTTCCTGATTGTTGATTAAAATTCCAATGCCTGCTCGGCGATGTAGTGGTTCGAAATTAAATAAATCGATGCAACCAATAGTTTCATTGCTTTCCTTTAGGTCGATCATTAATCTAACTTGTTTGGTGCTAAAAATATCTTTCGAAGCATTTAAAATATATTGTTCTAAATCGAATCGAGAGAATGGGATTAGGGTATTACTAAGATGCCAGATAGTTGGATCGTTTTCCCATTCAAAAATCAGATCGATATCAGTAGGCTCTATTGCTCGTAGTTTTATGTTTTCGGATGTTATCATCTAAATTTTAATTTCACCTTTAAAAACTAAAGTTACAGAACCTTTTAGCCATACATCTTTAAACCCATTATTTTCTTTTATAAAACTCACCTCTAAGTTACCTCCTAAAGTTTGAATTTTGACGGGTCCTGTATTTAAATTTTCTTTTAATGCTAAAGCTAAAGCAGAAGCAGTAGCTCCTGTTCCGCATGAGAGCGTTTCATTCTCAACACCTCTTTCGTAAGTGCGAACAAATAGGCTGTCGTTTTTTTTCTCAACAAAATTCACATTAATTCCCTTATCTGCATATGCGGGACTGTAACGAATGTTTTTTCCTTCTGTAAATACATTTAATGTGTTTACTTTATTCACAAACTTTATATAGTGTGGAGAACCTGTATCAATCTCAAAAGAACTTTCAATTTGATTGTAAGCTAAAACATTAGCCATTTTTAAGTTTACGAGCCATCGGTTTTTTGAAATCGATTTAATTATACTGCCTTCATGTTTGCCATCTACCGCATCAAATACAATATTACTTTTGTGATTTCCCAATAAATGAGAGAAGGCAATCATACAGCGTCCGCCATTTCCACACATACTTCCTTCAAAACCATCGGCATTAAAATAAGCCATATTAAAATCAAAATTAGCACTTTCATTATAAAGCATCAAACCGTCTGCACCAATACCAAACTTTCGATCACACAGTTTTTTTATTTGTGGATTCGTTAATTTATTTAGTAAATTTCTATTATCAATGATAATAAAATCGTTGCCGCAGCCCTCAAATTTGTAAAATTCGATTGTCATGTCTCTGTTAAAATGTCATGCTTAAATGTCTCAAATGTTTATTCGTTTTGCTCGAAATATATCCAAAACAAAGATAAAAATAAAAAGAGAACCTCAAATAGATGTTGAAAGAGCTGTTTAACAATTTTTAACAGAGCAAATATGTACTTTTTGATCAGCAGGAACGTTTTTTGATGGAATGATTCAAAACTTTATAATTTTACGTCATGAAAAAATATTTGATTTTATTTGTTGTAGCTATTGTTAGTGCTACGCTTTCTGTATTTCTTTATAAACAGATTGAAACGAATAATCTTCAAAACGAACGTTCTGAGATTCAAAATAGTGAGAAATACGATACTTATCAAGCAAAATTCACTCCTTCAACTGCAGTAAATGGGCCAGATTTTAGGATAGCTGCACAAAAATCGGTTGATGCAGTTGTTCATATTAGAAGTCAGTTTCAACGGAAGACTTCACGTTATGATGATTTTTTTGGTTCATTCAGAGATCTGTTAGAAGGCCGTAATCAAAGGAATCAGACTTATAGTCCTTACGTAGGTTATGGATCAGGTGTGATTATTGCTGGTGATGGATATATTGTAACTAATAATCATGTGGTTGAAGGTGCATCAAAAATTGAAGTTACACTTAACGACAAACGACTGTATGAAGCGGAACTGATTGGTGTTGATCCAAGTACGGATCTTGCATTGATTAAAATTACTGAAAATAAATTACCCTATTTGATTTATGGAAATTCGGATGAATTACAAATCGGTGAGTGGGTGCTAGCTATTGGAAACCCATTTAATTTAACTTCTACGGTTACTGCTGGAATTGTTAGTGCCAAGGCAAGGAATATAAATATTTTAGGTTCTAATACTGCCATCGAATCTTTTATTCAAACTGATGCTGCGGTGAATAGAGGAAATAGTGGTGGTGCATTGGTTAATAATAGTGGTTATTTGGTCGGAATAAATGCAGCAATCGCTTCAGAAACGGGAGCTTATGAAGGCTATTCTTTTGCCATTCCTGTAAATATTGTGAAAAAAGTGATGGATGATTTGTTGAAATTTAGCGAAGTACAGCGGGCATATATAGGTGTTTCGATAAAAGAACTAACTGCTGATTTTGCTAAAGAACTTGGTGTTGATCCAAATGGAGTCTATGTTTCTTCAGTGACTGAAACAGGGGGAGCAGCCTTAGCTGGTATTAAAGGTGGTGATATTATTACTAATATCGAAGGAATTACTGTAAATAGTACAGCTCAGCTTTTGGAGGTTATTGGTCAGCATCGTCCGGGAGACAAATTAAGTATAACGGTATTAAGAGATGGGACGAAGAAAATCTTTACTGTTCTTCTTCAAAATGAGAATGGAACAACAGCTTTAGTTCAAACTCAGGAAAGTTTTAAAATTGAACGATTAGGAGCTAGATTTGGGCAAATTCCTGAGAAAGAAAAAAATCGATTAAGATTGAAAAGTGGATTGAAAATAACTGAAATTAAAAAAGGATTATTACTTAATGGAGGTGTTCGAGAAAATTTTATTGTTCTCAGGATTAATAACATACTTATAAATTCTAAAAAAGATATTGAGTTTGCAATGGCAAATGCTAGTGATGGATTTTTGAAAGTAGAAGGGGTTTATCCTGATGGAATGCGAATTATTTATGGCTTCGAATTATAAATTATTTGGAATTATTATAAATAACGAGCAACTTTGTAAAAATATTTTCGTATAAAATATTACTTAACGATATTTTTCTTATATTTATCTGGATTGTTTAAAATCTAGAAACCCCTCAGATATCAGGATTTATCTAAATCAAACATAAGCTAAATGAGACAATTAAAAATAACTAAATCAATCACTAATAGAGAAACTGCTTCTCTTGATAAATAA
>JAOZUV010000153.1 GCA_029938505.1 Bacteroidales bacterium
TAAAACTAAAACTTTCTTTTTTCTAGTCTCATTTACAATACTTGCATACACATCTTGTAGTAAACCAAGTAAAGAGGATCTATCACAAATTACGGAAAATGAAACGGCTACTATAAATGATAGTATCAATGGAACAGATGGCACCAATGAAACGAATGATACCACTGACACCAACGATACCAACGATATCAATAACAATGGAACAGGTGGTATCAATGGGATAGATAGTACTGCTAATAATTCAACAAATATTAAAATATTATTTATTGGCTCTAGCTATTTTGACTTCAATGATCTTCCACAAATATTTTCAGACATCACAACTAAAATAAATAAGGATATCTTCATAGACCAAAGAATTTTATCTGGAACTTTTTTGAATTTTCACGCTAGCGACGAGCTAACACAAGAAAAAATACAAGAAAAAAACTGGGATTTTGTTGTTTTACAAGGAGTAGGAATAAATGTAGCTTATCCATCTGGTTATCAAAATTATCCTTATAATTACCCTTCACATTCCCCTTATCTTGAACAAATTTATACTCAAATTAAAGAAGGTAACTCTGAAACTGTAGTTTTATTTTGTATGCCATGGGCTTTTGAAGATGGGATGACATGGGTAAAAGGAGGTATTGATACTTATGAAATGATGCAACAAAAAATCTACGACAACACAATTAGTATAAAAAATAATGTTGGTATCAGTATTGCCCCAGTAGGAATGGCATTTAATACGATTATGACTGAGAACCATCCCCTTCACTATATTTTCCGAAGGGATTTCAACCATCCATCATATAAAGGGAGTTATTTAATGGCCTGCGTACTTTATGCCAGTATTTTTCAAGAATCGACAAAAAATATTGATTTTTACGGAAACATCCCCATAAATGAAGCGGTACATTTCCAGGACGTCGCAAATTCAGTAGTTTTCAATAACTTTGGATTGTGGAACATCCCCTCCATTCAAAATAATTAAAACCGTACATTTGCAGCTAAATATATTTTTATGTTTGCAAATCATTACGGAGAATTTGCGGCACTACTAACCGCTATATTTTGGACTATCACAGCTTTATCTTTCGAAATTGCTGCTAAAAAAGTTGGCACTTATTCATTAAATATTATCCGTTTAGGATTTGCTTTTGTTTTACTTGCCGCATTTTCTTATTTCAGAAGAGGCTTAATTTTACCCATAGATGCCAGTCTTCATGCCTGGATTTGGCTTTCACTGTCAGGAATTATAGGCTTTGTATTGGGAGATATGTTCTTATTTGCCTCATTTGCTATGATAGGTGCTCGAATCTCCATGTTAATAATGACCTTAGTTCCTCCATTTGCAGCTATCATGAGTTGGTTTTTATTAGGAGAAACCATGAGTTTAATGGCTCTTTCGGGGATGTTTCTGGTTGTTGGAGGAATTTCAATCAGTATTTGGAGCAGACAAAACCAAGGCGAAAAAATTAAATTAAATTATCCAATTAAAGGAATCTTATTTGCTGTACTTGGAGCTATTGGACAGGCTGGTGGTTTGATTTTAAGCAAATTTGGCATGATAGATTATGATCCTTTTGCTGCCACCCAAATCCGCATCATAGCTGGCTTTTTTGGTTTTGCAATTGTAATCAGCATCCTCAGAAGATGGAAGTATGTAAAAGCCACCTTTTCAGATAAAAAAGCAATGACTGGAATTAGTATTGGATCATTCTTTGGCCCATTCCTTGGAGTTTCATTCTCATTAATTGCCATTCAATACACCAATGCAGGAATTGCTGCCACATTAATGGCTATCGTTCCCATATTAATAATCCCTCCTGCTATTCTTTTATTTAAACAAAAAGTTAGTTTTAAGGAAGTGATTGGAGCCATGATTAGTGTCGGAGGAGTGGTGCTTTTCTTTGTCTAAGATGATGAAAATCGACATATCTGCATAAGTAATCGACATAAAACCGATCACATAGATATTCAACTGTCGTTCCTTTTACAAAATATTTTAATTTTGATAATAATTAATATTAAAAACAGCATCCTACATGAAAAAAAACATTCTATTTATTAGCATTCTACTGCTAACATTTTCTTTTACAAGTTTTTCAAAAGATAAAGCAAAAGACAAAAAAGAAGAAAGCAATTTTAAATCATCTGTTTTCTCTGGTTTAAAATTCAGAAATATTGGCCCTGCTTTTATGTCTGGCCGAATTTCAGATATTGCTATTCATCCAGAAAACAACAGCATATGGTATGTTGCTGTTTCGTCGGGTGGTGTTTGGAAAACATCAAATGCTGGAACAACATTCACTCCTATTTTCGACCATCAAGGATCATACTCAATTGGCTGTGTAACAATAGATGCTAATAATCCCCATACTATTTGGGTGGGCACTGGTGAAAATAATGGTGGTCGTCATATCGGATATGGAGATGGTATTTACAAAAGTGAGGATGATGGTTCAAGTTGGAAAAATATGGGTTTAAAAAACTCCGAACATATTTCCAAAATTATTGTTCATCCTGCGAACTCTGATATTATTTGGGTGGCTGCACAAGGGCCACTATGGTCGAAAGGTGGCGAACGTGGATTATACAAATCTGTTGATGGTGGAAAAACATGGAAAAAAACCTTGGGTGATGATGCATGGGTAGGTGTTACTGATCTTGTTATTGATCCACGCAATCCCAATACCTTATATGCTGCTACATGGCAACGACAACGTACTGTTGCAACTCTGATGGATGGTGGCCCAGGATCAGGATTACACAAATCAACCGATGGAGGAAATACATGGAAAAAACTCACCAAAGGGATCCCTAGCGGAGATAAAGGTAAAATTGGCTTAGATATTTCGCCCATCAATCCAGATGTTTTATATGCCATAATTGAATTAGAAAAACGTACAGGAGGTGTTTATAAAACTATAAATAAAGGAGCCAGTTGGCAAAAGCAATCAAGTGCCGTTTCGGGAGGAACAGGTCCTCATTATTATCAGGAAATATATGCCAGTCCTCATAAATTTGATAGAATTTATATGGCTAATAATATAATGGCTGTTTCCGAAAACGGTGGCAAAACTTTTAGACGCCTAAAAAATAACCACAAACATGTGGATAATCACTCTTTAGCTTTCCGTAAAGATGACCCAAATTATTTATTACTTGGAACCGACGGAGGTGTTTATGAAAGCTTTGATTTAGAAGAAAACTGGAGATATATGCAAAATTTGCCTGTCACTCAATTTTATAAAGTAGCTGTAGATGATGCAGAACCTTTTTATAATATTTACGGAGGAACACAAGACAATAGTAGTCAGGGAGGGCCATCGCGTACAGATAATATAAGTGGTATTACCAATGCCGATTGGGAAGTTGTTTTATTTGCGGATGGGCACCAACCAGCAACAGAGCCAGGAAATCCAGATATCGTTTATGCTGAATGGCAACAAGGACAATTGGTTCGTACCGATCGCACAACAGGTGAAATTGTAAACATTCAGCCTCAACCAGAAGAAGGTGAAGTTTACGAACGTTTTAATTGGGATGCTCCTATATTGGTTAGCCCACATTCGCCAACCCGATTATATTTTGCTTCACAACGTGTTTGGAAGTCTAATAATAGAGGCGATAAATGGACAGCCATTTCTGGTGATCTTACCAAAAATCAAAATAGAATTGAGTTTCCTATCATGGATAAACAATGGAGTTACGACTCAAATTGGGATTTAGGTGCCATGTCAAATTATAATACTATTACATCTTTAGCTGAATCAGCAGTTCAAGAAGGTGTTATTTATGCCGGAACTGACGATGGCTTGATTCAAGTTACGGATAATGGAGGTACAAATTGGCGTAAAATTGAAGTTAAAAATTTGCCTGGCATTCCAGCCACTGCTTTTGTGAATGATATTAAAGCCGATTTATATGATGCAAACACAGTTTATGTAGCTCTTGATAATCACAAATATGGCGACTATGCACCTTATTTACTAAAGAGTACTGATAAAGGAAAAACATGGACTTCCTTAAGCGAAAATTTACCAAAAAGAACATTGGTTTGGAGAATAGTTCAGGATCACGAAAAAGCAAATTTACTTTTTCTTGCTACTGAGTTTGGAATCTATTTTACAGTTGATGGTGGTAGCCAATGGACTAAACTTTCAGGTGGAATTCCAACCATTTCTTTCAGAGATTTGGCAATTCAAAGACGCGAAAATGATCTTGTGGGAGCATCTTTTGGGCGTAGTTTTTATGTGTTAGATGACTATTCTGCATTGCGATATGTGACTAACGAACAATTAAAAGAAGAAGCAACTTTATTCCCAACACGTAAAGCTTGGTGGTATATCGAACGTAATCCGCTGGGTGGCGAAAAAGGGACTTTTGGGGCATCTCTTTATACGGCTCCCAATCCTCCTTTCGGTGCAGTTTTCACCTATTATATTGGTAAAGATTATAAAACGCTCAAAGCGATTCGAACTAAAACAGAGAAGCAACTTATCAAGGAAAATAAGGATGTTCCATTTCCTGGATGGGATGCTTTAGAAGTTGAACGTAAAGAAGAGAAAGCAGGAATATTATTGACGGTTAAGGATTTAGACGGAAACATTATTCGTAATATTGGCGGGCCAACAAGCAAAGGATTTCATCGTGTAAGTTGGAATCTTTGCGAATCTTCAAATATGCCCGCTGAAAGAAGCACAGCCAGATCATCAGGTGTGATGGTAGCACCAGGTAAATATACGGTGACTCTTTCGAAACAAATTGAAGGTGTAATTACTGAATTATCTGAGCCCATGGAATTTATTGTTGAACAAATGCGGAAAGGCAGTTTAAAAGGCTCATCCCCTGAAGAGACTGCTACATTTTGGAAAGAACTTTCAAAAACAAATACTGCTTCAAGCGTAGCAAGAATCGCTCTTGATAAAGCCATGAAAAAAGTACAGCTCATGCGTAAAGCACTAGCAAATACCAATATCGACAGAGCTGAATTAGAGTCTAAACTTTTTAAGATCAAAACAGAAATCATGAATATTGAAGATGCGTTTTATGGACCAAGGGCACAAAGAGCTATCGGAGAAAGAACAAATCCAAGCATTCGAAGCAGAATATCTGCTGCACAAATGGGTACATCCATGTCAACTTATGGACCAACAGAAACTCATAAAAGAAGTTTAGAAATAGCACAAAAAGAACTAGCTAAAATTAAAGGTTTGATAGAAGATGTTGTGAGAAAAATTCCTCCATTGGAAAAAGAATTGATGGATGCGGGTGCTCCATCCTTGAATTAACCAAAAGCAATTTAAGTTAAAAGAGAAAATTATTAATTATAGCCTATTAAAAGGATTTTTTTTAAACTTAAATCCTTTTAATATTTAATATCTATATTTTTTATATATTTACTTATCTAACAATGTTAACGTGTGTCATTAATACTACTTCGGGTTCTATCATCAAACACCTAATGGTATTTACTTTTACAGCAATGGATTATAAATAAACCTTACAA
>JAOZUV010000154.1 GCA_029938505.1 Bacteroidales bacterium
ATTTTACTCCTGCTTTTTTGAACAGCTAGATAAGATTGATGATGTCATTAATCCTAATCCAAGTCCTAACATAATACATCCTACAAAGTATAGAACAGAGGTCTCTAGGAAAAAAAATATTGAGGTGTGTAACCATTCGCTAAATCCGCTGTAAATATATATGGGATGTGTAACATTTTTTTTTTTGGCTCGTCTTTATTTTATAATTATCAATATGAAAATATTGATTAAATATTTAATTTATGTTTAAAAATTATATCACCATTGCTATTCGGAATATTCTTCGTCAAAAAGGATATTCATTCATTAATATATTTGGTTTAGCCGTTGGATTGGCAAGTGTTATTTTAATTCTTTTATGGGTGAAATTTGAATTTAGTTACGATCATCCCCATAAAAATCTAGATAGAATTTATCGTTTGGGTCAAACTCAGTTTTATACAAGCGGGCCACTTAATACGTTTTCAATGCCCGGTCCTTTATCAGCAGCTGTCAAGGAGAATTTTCCTGAAATTGAGGATGCCTTTCGATTTAGTTATTCAGGGATGATTCTTCGCTACGAGGAAAAGAAATTTTCTGAAGAAATAGTATATGCTGATAAGGAATTATTTTCTGTTTTAACAGTAGATTTTATAGCTGGCGATCCAAATGCTATATTCGATGATTACTTTTCAGTAGTTATTTCAGAGAAAATTGCAAAGAAATACTTTGGAAGTGGAGATGCTATTGGTAAGGTGTTGAAATTCAGTAGTAATAAAAACTTTAAAGTGAGTGGTGTATATAAAGATATCCCTTTAAATACGTCACTTAGATTTGATGTATGTATTCCTTTTGAACATCTCGAAAAGGATCGAGATACAAAGCTTGAGTACGGTTGGAATTCTTTTGGAACCTATGTTTTGCTTAAAGAAGGGGTTGCATTTGAAGATGCGAATAGTAAACTTCAACATTTTTACCCAGTTGCAAGTGAACGACCTGAATCAACGGTTGAACTTTGGTTATGGCCCTTAACTAAGATTCATTTATACCGTTATTCAGGT
The DNA here is from genome assembly GCA_029938505.1 of Bacteroidales bacterium. Next base: position 1,041 of record JAOZUV010000154.1, read on the forward strand.
GGAGGAATGATTAATACAATTTATATGTTCATTCTTATTGCAAGTATTATTCTTATTATCGCCTGTATTAATTTTATGAATTTGGCAACCGCACGTTCTGTAAAACGATCCAAAGAAATTGGCCTTCGGAAAGTGATGGGTGCAAATCGAAAACATGTTGTAAATCAGTTTATTGGAGAATCAATATTTACCTCTTTTTTGTCATTGTTTGTTGCTATTTTATTAGTTTCTTTAATATTACCTTCTTTCAACTTATTTACTGAAAAAGAATTGGTATTTAGTTTTGCTGACCCTATTATCGTAGGAGGCTTGCTTGCCTTAACTCTTTTTACTGGATTGATTGCTGGGAGTTATCCGGCTCTTTACCTCTCCTCTTTTAAACCAATTGTTGTATTAAAAGGATTTGTAAGTAAGGGGAAATCAGGTGCAATGTTTAGGAAAGTTTTAGTTGTTTTTCAATTTACTCTTTCCATCGTTCTTATCATTGGAACCATTATTATTTTCAAGCAATTAAGTTTTATTCAAGATAGAGATATTGGATTACAGAATGATAATGTAATCTTTATCAAAATGAAGGGGGGAGTGAATGAAAAGTTTGAGGTTCTAAAACCTATATTATTAACTAATCCTAAAATAGAATATGTTTCAAGAACAAGTTCATTACCATTTATGGTCGGGAGCAATACAGGATCTATAAGTTGGGATGGCAAAGCTGAAGAAGAGGATATTCTAATAGGTTTTAGTTCTGTGGACTATGATTTTGAAAAAACTATGGGAATGAACATGGCAGAAGGTAGATACTTCTCTGATGAATATGGAACGGATAGCTCAACAGTTGTAATAAACGAGAATGCGGCAAAAGTTATGGGATTAGAGAATCCTGTTGGATCTTGGCTCAGCTGGGGTGAGGGTAGTCGTTTTACAATCATTGGAGTAGTAAAGGATTATAATTTTGAACATATGAGTCAGGAAATAAGCCCTCTAGCGATTTTTAAAGCTCCTGAGTATTGTCAATTTATACTAATTAAACTTAATAAAAGTGATGTAAAAGCCACCATAGCTTCTATAGAAGAGAAATGGGATGAGGTATTTCCAAATTATCCTTTTGCCTATACATTCATGGAAGAACGCTATCGTGAAATGTATACTCGTGAAGAAAAAACAGGGGAACTATTTAAGTATTTCGCATTCCTTGCCATTTTTATTTCAAGTTTGGGTTTGTTTGGATTAACCTCTTATTTGGCCGAACAAAAAACCAAAGAAATAGGCATTCGCAAAGTTTTGGGTTCATCCGTGAGTGGTATCGTGAAAATCATGTCGAAAGAGTTTATTCGATTAATCATTATCGCTAATATTATTGCCTGGCCATTAACTTGGTTTTTGGGAAGCAAGATGTTGGATATGTATGCCTATCGTACTAAAATGAGCATTTTTATATTTATTGGTGCTACCGTAATTTCTTTCTTGATTGCATTTTTAACCATCAGTTATCAGTCGATAAAAGCGGGTCGGAGCAATCCGATTGATGCACTGAGATACGAATAGAAGGTAGTTCAGAGTTGAAATTTTACGGACATTGAGCAAACAGAAGCGGTCACTGAGCGTAGTCGAAGTGTTAGCGACTTGTGCTGAGCGTAGTAGAAGCAAGTCAAAATGTCCGTCATCGTATCGGATCAAAAAGTATTAGATTATAAAATCTAAAGTCTAATATATAATATATAATGTCTCAAATCTAATTCCCTACATCTACACAAACCAAATCGCCATAGGTATTCCGCAAATAGATTTTTCCATTGCATAAAACTGGATTCGTCCAACAAGCGCTCCATCTTCGGTATCCTTCTGGGTGCTGTATTGCCTCTGGATTTGTAATGGCTTGCAAACTGCTAATTTCTTTATAAGCTTCTGGTGAGGCTTCAGCCATGCTAAGTTTGCCTTCTTTTTCGAGAATAATTAATATGCCATTGGCAATAATGAGGGATCCACCTTTCATTTTTTGTTTCCACTTAACGCTTCCATCTTCAAGTGAGATACATTGAATATTTCCATGTCCAAATCCATAAATATAATCTCCATTTCTTACAAAACTTTGAAACGAACATTTAGGAGCCGTATTTGTCCATACCAATTCAGCTTTGTCTGTTTGCATGATGTATTTTCTGAAACCTTTATAAGATGGGACGATGAGTTTATCGTCTATCACGATAGGATCGGCCGCTGAATTACAATCTAGTGCCCAGGATTGCTCCCCATTTTCTGGATTTACAAGCATCGTGTTTTTGTCATTTTGGATCACCATATATGTTTTTTGATTGAATTCACAAAATACGGGTGTACTCAAACCATTTTTCTGAATTTCACTAGTCCAAACCAAGTCTCCACTCATTTTGTTAAATGCAATTCCGTGATGATTTTGATTTAAAATGATCAGGTTATTATGAATTGAGGGGGTTGAGGAGTATTGATTTTCGAATTCTTCATTACTCTTGGTATATCCTTTTTCTAATAAATTCTGCATCCAAATAAGGCTTCCGTTTTCAGCATCGAAACAAAATAAATGTCCTTCGCGACTAAGGGTATATAAATGTCCTTCATCAATCATTGGGGATGAAAACGGTCCTGGGTCTTCATGTTCAGCGCAAGCAAATTCATACTTCCAAATTTCTTTAGCCGTTTCAGTATTCAGGCATACTACCACATCTTTATAGCTGCTATCCGCTAGCATATAATTCCCCGTGGTATATAATTTATCGCCTTTTACTACAATTGCCGAATGTCCCATGCCCACTTTGGTTTTCCAGATTATGTTGTCAGTTGATAATAATTCGGAACTCCAATTTGTTTCAGGAGAAGATCCATCACCTGCAGGTCCTCGCCATTTAGTCCAGTCTGTTTGTTGGGCAAAAGCAATTTGTAAAGAACACATGATTAAACTTAATAAGGCTAATTTTTTCAGGGTTTTCATCTTTTAATACTTAGGTTAATAATAATGAAAAGCTAATATCGGTTTATTACTATTGAAATATTAAATAGATGTATGAAGTGTTAATATGAATCTTCGGATGGGAGATATGGGTTTACCTAGCTTGCACTTCGACTTTGCTCAGTGACCGCTTAGAGTCGCTAAGCTCTCAATAGGGGATTTCGACTTAGTTCGACTCCGCTCACTACAAGTCGCTCAATGTTCGTTTCAGGGATTACTAATAGCTAACAGCCTTCTTTATTCATAACTCATAATTTATAAATCATCACTCACTACTGATGCTGCTCTCTCAATAAATCATTCACAATTTTAACTGGGTTAAAAGTGATGATGGGGCATTCTACAAATACAGTGATCCAGTCGGCCATAGCTCCATTCCACAGTCCTGGTAACTCTTGGGCTTTTAAATCTTTTCCATTTTGAGATTTATGACTGATAAAACCTGTTTCAGGATCTACAAACTGTGATAAATCAAATTTATTCCCTCTATAATCCTTTACACCACAAACTAAGTCTACAGGATTAAAATGAGTAGCCTGCTGAGCGATTTCTTTCTGTTCGGCTATACTGAGGTCCATTTGTGATCCTTCTACCACCTGAAGGCTTATTTCGCCTTGAGCGTTTTCAACCCAAAATGGACCACCTCCAGGTTCGCCTTCGTTCTTTACCATGCCGCAGGTACGAATGGGTCGATTGAGTTTTTTGATTAGATAATTTTTGCGAGCTTCGTCGTTCTCAAAGGAATCGGGTAGGTGAATCATTAGTTTCTTTTTGGCATAATTGGCAATCATGTCCAATTTCTTGCCATCTACTTTTCCTTCTAGAATTTTTAAATATTCAAAACATTGTTTTTGCAATTTAATAAGGAGTGAAGCCAAAACTTTTTTGTAAGTATAGGTTGTTTTTCGGAGCCGGTCGGGAACAATATTATCTATGTTCTTTACGAAAATAATATCTTCATTGAGCTCATTTAAATTTTCAATCAATGCTCCATGTCCACCAGGGCGAAACACTAAATTCTTTTCTGCATCCCTAAATGGATTGTTTTCCATATCAACGGCTAATACATCTGTGGATGGTTTTTGAATAGAATAGGAGATGTTTAATCGTGCATCGAATCTGTGATTGTAATACTCCAAAACATTACTCAGTTTTGATTTAAAGGCGTCCATATGTTCGGGCGAAACTGTGAAATGGATTTTAACATTGGCTGTTTTGCCTTTTCCGTAAACAGCTCCTTCCACTAAATGTTCTTCAACAGACATGCGATCTCCCTCGGGATAGCTATGGAATTTTAATAATGCTTTTGGCAAAGCTGCATAATTTAAACCATCCTCATTGAGTAAAGCATTGATGATTTTTATATAATCTTTATTCTCAATTAGTTCATTGAATCCTTTGTCTGAAATTTCTAAAAGTTTTTTTAAATCCTTATAAAAGGCAAACTTATTAATATTGTCAAAAAAATAAT
>JAOZUV010000155.1 GCA_029938505.1 Bacteroidales bacterium
CCTTTTATCTTTAATACAAGATCAAAATTCAAATTTAGTAACAGTTACTAAGTCGCAAGGCGAACTGGCTCAGTCTTTTGGGGTAAATCGTCCATCTTTAGCTCGCGAAGTACGTTCATTGCATAATTCTGGGCTCATTGAAGCCGAAGGCAAAGAAATCAAAGTATTGAGTCGTAAAAAACTTAGCCAGATGTTATCTTGTAAGTCTAATTTATGTACTAATTGTTTGTATTTTGAAAAGAAAAGAGCTTAGTCTCTATTCCTGAAAGGTTTAAATTTAAATACTTGTCCACCTACTGCAGCTTCGTACATTAATCCTCCTTTTTGCATGGTAAAAATCATAATACCTTCATCGTATTTTGCATCGGCCGATGCTCCTTCGGTAGCTGCAACAGCAGATACTTGAGCCGCTACTTTGACTTTACCATTTTTTATCTTATTAAATTTATCTTTGTTTTCAATAAAGATAATTTCACGGTAGGCTTGTCCTCCAAATTGAAATCCAATACTTACTTGAGTTAGTTTAATAATACCTGTTCTTTTTCCACTTTTATAGAGAATTCCTGTTCCAGCTGCACCACCAATTCCTATACCGCCCTTACCAACATTAGGAATAATGACATAAGCATAGGCATTTTCGAAATGTTCTTCCATTTTAAAATCAGCCTTTAGGAATTCTTTTTTTGCTTTTTCACAGTCATTGATAATTGACTTTATTTTTTCTCTTGATTGAGCATCAGCAGCTGTATTCAGAATTAAAATTAATGAAGCTGCTAGTAGTAGTTTTATAGTGTTTTTCATAGTTTATTTAGTTTATGTTTCTAGCGAAGGCTCTTACAGGCGAACCATCGGCACCCTCTAACTTTAAAGGTATACAGTTTAATTCAAATTGTTTATTAATAAGCTTGTCGAGATTAGTTAAATTCTCAATAATCAAAATTTCATTTTTCAAAAGTAAATTATGATTGGGAAGCACATTACAATTCATTTTATCTGCTGAGATATGATCAAACCCAACCGCCTTGAGATCAAAATTCACTAACCATTCAGTTGCTTCAACAGTGGGGGTCGGAAAATTATCTAAATATTCTGGAGTATTCTATTTGTTTTGCCATCCTGTATAAAAAAGTACAAAATCAGCTTTTTCAATTTTATTTTTCAATGGTTTTAATAGTTCTAAACCAATTGATTCTTCTTTTGAACAATCAATAACGATGGCTTGTCCTATAAATTGTTCGATTGGAAATTCATCCAATGATCTGGCATCTGGTATGATATGACAGGGTGCATCAATATGGGTGCCAGCATGGCTGCGGGTATGTATCTTTAACTCGGCATACCCGTTCTTATCGATCGTACTTTCAGCTTCAATTATTGGGGATTTAGTCTCTGGGTAAACAGTAATATTATTGTTTAATTGATGTGTTAAATCTATCATTTTATGGTTTCAATACAATGTTAATATTTTTTGAACTTGGATTTTAAACTGGTACTGTATAATGAATTCCAGCATCTGGTCCGAGTGGCAGTCCTAGCAATAACCAAGCTACCAATAGTAATATCCATACAAACATGAAGGCAATAGAATAAGGTACCATAGTCACGATAATGGTTCCAATTCCAGCTTTTGGATCATATTTTTGGAAAAAGGCAATGATTAATGCAAAGAAACTCATCATGGGTGAAATCACATTGGTGACACTATCACCAATTCGGTAAACCACTTGTGATAGTTCGGGTGAATATCCCATAATCATAAACATTGGAATGAAAATAGGAGCAAGGATCGCCCATTTTGCAGAGGCACTTCCCATCAGCATATTGATAGCCGCCGAAAGTAAAATAAAAAGTATCATTAAAGGAATCAGTCCAATATCTGCCGACATTAATAAATCTGCGCCATTTACAGCTAGGATAATCCCTAAATTACTCCATTTAAAATAAGCTACGAATTGGGCTGCAAAAAATACGAGCACAATATAGGTTGCCAGTGTTTTCATTGAGGCCGACATGCCTTTAATTACATCAGCATCATTTTTAAACGTACCTGTACTAAACCCATAAGCCAAGCCAGTTCCTCCTGCGGTGATAAACAACATGGCTACTACTCCTCGAATCAAAGGGGAATTCAAGATTGTTCCATCAGTACCTCTAAAAAATCCATCCTCTGGAAGAACCCCAATAAGGGTGATAATGATAATTCCGATTAAGGTAAACAATGCCATCCATAATCCTCTTTTTTCCTTTTTATCGAGTTTGTCAAATGATTTTTCCTTCTCCGTCAATTCGCCTTTATAGGTTCCCAGCCGGGGTTCAATAATTTTGTCGGTAATATAAGTACCCGTTATGGCGATTATAAAGGTGGAAACTATCATGAAGTAATAGTTGGCAGTGGGATTCACTTGATAGGCAGGGTCTAATATTTGAGCTGCTTCTTGAGATAATCCTGCTAAAAGAGGATCAACGGTTCCTAATATCAAATTGGCACTAAATCCACCTGAAACTCCCGCGAAAGCGGCAGCCATACCTGTAATTGGATGACGCCCAACGGCGATATAAATTACTCCCGCTAGTGGGATTAGTAAAACATATCCCACATCAGAAGCTACATTTGATAAAATACCTGACAATACAACCACAAAAGTGAGTATTCTTTTTGGTGAGTTTAATACCAATAATCGGATGATGGCATTAATTAAACCACTTTGTTCGGCAATACCAATACCTAATAAGGCCACTAAAACAATTCCCAATGGAGCAAATCCAGTGAAATTATCCACCATCTCTAATAAGATGCGATGGATGCCCTCTTGAGATAAAAGATTGACAGGTCTAATAAGTTCTTTTGTACCAGGATGAATAACTTCCCAACCTAGGGCATATCCAAGTGCAGATAATAATAGAGCTGCTAAAGCAAATAAAGCAAAAAGTGTGGCTGGATGAGGCAGTGCATTTCCTGCGCGTTCAGTCCAATTAAGCATACGTTGAAATAGGCCTGGTTTGGGGGTCGTCGTACTCATATAATTAGAAAGTTCGTGAAAAAAAATAAAAGTGAGTACAAACCTAATAAATTTTATCTTGTGGTAGATAAGTATTTTGCTTTTATAATATTTTTAACATTTTGGCTTTAATGCCAATTAAAATTGTTAGTTTTTTTGTCCAGTTAATGATAAAAAGAGAAAGGTTTGTATGCAAGCCCGTTTAAACTGTGTCATTGAACGCAGTGAGAAATCTCCTCAGATAATTTTAATAAGTATGGAGATGTCTCAGTGTCGCTCCGCTTCTTCGACATGACAATAATCAGGGGTGCAACCTTAAGGTTGCACCCCTTTCTCTTTTTGTGCATTCAAAATTATTTACTATTTTTACTCTTGCTCCCTATTTTATAATTACATAACGTATTTTTTATCCTTATGAAAGATAATTTACGCAGGAGAATAACTAAAAAAGGAATTGCACTTATCATTATCCTTAGTTTATTTCCAAGCTTGCAAGGTTTTAAACTTGCTTCCGATACTTATATGACAACTGCTGATGATTTTTCAAGTCTCAAATCAAGCGAGAGCCTAAAATCCGGAAGTGAAACCATACGATTCCAAAATCGTGAGGATCTCCCCTGGGCAGATGTCCCCGCTGAAAGCAAAGAATACATGGATAAAAGCTGGAAAAGTCATGTGGTCGTTCTCAGGTCAGAAAACGCAAAACTGGTAGAACAAGAGCCCAACCGAATCGATGCTGGAGAAGCCTCTCAGGACATCATGACCCACCTAGAGGAGTTTTATACCAACTGTGGGGTCGATGTAAAATTTGATGTGTACAAAGAAGATGCCGATATCATCGATATTTCTGCAGACCTGTACGCCGATTCTGAAACGCAAGGGTTAAAAGAAGCTACTAACTTCATTAATACAGCTGAAGCAGAAGGTTCTGATCTTGATCAAATGTTAGATGATTTTGCGGCTTCTCGTGGTATTTCTCGAGAAGACATCTTAACGCTCTTCTATGTCGCTCATAATCAAGGAATTACCCCTGGGCCTATACAAATTTCATAGGACATGGATTTGCACTTAAGGCAGCAACAAATCTCGGAATTGAAAGTTACAGAAGTACTGTTGGCGCCCATGAAATGATAAAAATGCAACTCGGAGAAACAGATAATCAACTCACTTCCTCTCCTACAAAAGGCTATATTTATGAAGTCCCCACTAATTCCGATGGATCACAAAAATATGACTTCCGAGAAAATGCAAATGATACCGATGAAGTACGAGAGTTAACTACTATGTCTCTACCGGGGGCTCGATATCGACGACAGATTCTTATTGCTTCTGGACTGGAGATAGAACTCTGGGATCATATCAGTCAAAGCTTTATCAAAATACGCATGGGGAACGAAGAACACTATTCTTGGAAGCATGGTCTATGGGATCGACTTGACTTCTATTGTGGGGAAGAAGTCTCTGACACCACCTCCCCAGAAGTCACTTCCGAAGGATACAGTCCTTCTGGAATGCTCGAAGTCTTCACGGGCGTAAGTCTTACTATACCTTTTGATGAACCAATGAAAGTGGGTTCTGGAACACTTGAAATACTAAACGCTGATGGCACACCTTTTGCGAGTTTCGATGCCAGTGAAGCTGGTATTGATGGCAACAATGTATCGTTTCCAGCGATAAATTTTGATAGTGAGTCTCAATATCATGTCAATTATCCTGCTGGATTTGTTACCGACCTTTCTGGGAATCCTTGTGCTGAGGTCTCCGATGACTCGTGGTCGTTTGAAACCCCAGATGTGACTGGCCCCGAGATTGTTTCAGGAAGTCAATCTCCATTGGGTGCCAATATTGAAACAACACTGAAAGTAGAATTTAATACCAATGAAGTGATCACCATTCCTGCGGGAGCGGAGATCGAAATATGGGACATCGACAACAACCAATCTGCTTTTGTATTTTCTGGTTCTGATATCACCGTTGATCAAACAGGAACGCATGTTTCAACTATTGAAACTTCCCTAAACCCCGCCACAAATTACCGTGTTATTGTAAAAGAAGGGGCGGCTATTGATGAAAATGAAAATAAGATGACACAAAAACAATGGGAATTTAAAACAAAGGATAATGTTGGTATTGATGAGATTGATAATAAAACTATGAAACTCTATCCAAACCCGTGTCTTTCTAATAGTCCTCTCACGATTGAAGGGCTCAAAAGTCGCTCTATTCATTGTGTAGTATTTGATATGAATGGACGAGTTGTTTACTCGGGTAATTTCGAAAGCAATAATGGGAAATTTATCGTTACACCAAAAGATCTTTCGTCTGGCATGCACCTAATGCGCATAGACGACCGAGATGGAAAAGAAGAATCTCTCTCTGCAAGATTTATCGTCAAATAAAACCCCTTTAATGTCATTTCGAACGCAGTGAGAAATCTCCTCAGATAATTTTAATAAGTATGGAGATGTCTCAGT
>JAOZUV010000156.1:0-3291 GCA_029938505.1 Bacteroidales bacterium
TATCTTCTGAACCTCTATTTATAAATACTAATATGTTGCCATCGTGTGAAAGCAATGGTGATGCCCCCTCTGAAACTAATTTTAAAGAATCATTTTCGAGATCTATTTTCCAGATTTCTCTTTTTATTTTTTTCGGTGAATTTAATGGATTTGGTATTTCTCCGTAACGGTTAGGAGCACCACCTCTTACAAAAAACAGATGCTTATTATCAGGGCTGAAAATCAAGTTGCTAATATCCTGCCCATTGTCCTTAGAAAATGATGTAAGCTTTTTTGTTGGAGTAGATCCATCTGAAATATAAATATTTCTTATACCTTTTTTGTTTTGAACCCAGGCAGCAAAATCTCCAGAAGAAGATGTTGTAAGATTTGTAGGGAAAGCGGAACTTAGTACCTGTTCGATTGTGAAATTGGCTTGGGAAAAGACTTCAGATGAAGATGTAACCCACATGAAAACAAGAAGTAACAATATTGTTGAAAGTTTTGCATATGCATTATTGTCTGTTTTATTCTTTATAAAATGTGTCTTCATAACTTCTTTTGGTTATTTTTTTATTTGCAAATATATTTAAATTTGATACATAATATCAGTGTTTTTAATTAATTGGGTATGTGCTATGAGATATTGTTGTTCCTGATTTTTTTCAAAGGTAAATTTAAAAATCATCAATAGAACAGTATAAAATTTGCGGGTTATTTTTTATTTCGTTTCAAGGAATTTTTAACTTTATGTCTTTTAAACCCAAAAACAATGAGCAACACTAAAGAAATTATTCTTCCAACTTCTCTGAACGAACGAATTACATCCATTGATTTATTACGTGGTATTGCTGTTTTAGGAATTTTGATCATGAATATTCAGCTTTTTTCAATGATTCCTTCAGCTTATGGTAATCCAACCACTTTTGGCGATTTAAACGGGATTAATAAATGGGTGTGGATATTCAGCCATGCGATTGCAAGTGAAAAATTCATGAGCATATTTTCTATTTTATTTGGTGCAGGGATTCTTTTATTTGCTGAAAGAGCTTTTCAAAAGGGTCGAAAAGTTTCTGCTTTTCATTACAGACGAATGATGTGGCTATTTATTTTTGGTATGCTGCATGCCTATTTATTATGGCATGGCGATATTTTAGTGAATTATAGTTTGTGTGGAATGTTTGTTTTTCTTTTTAGAAAGAAGACTACAAAAAGCTTAATAATTTTAGCATCTGTATTTTTTATAATCCCTCTTTTACTATTTGCGATGTCTGGCTTGACTATGCCAATGTGGCCTCAAGAATCCTTAAATGAAGCCTTGAAAGGCTGGGCTCCTAATGCTGAAAAAATAGCGAGCGATATTGCTGCAATGCAGGGTGGATGGTTAGAACAGCTGGGTGCCAGAGCTAAAGGTGCAATTGGGATGCAAACTGGTGTATTCTTTGTTTATTCATTTTGGCGTGTAACAGCCATGATGTTATTAGGGATGGCTTTGTTTAAGTGGAAAGTGCTTTCTGCTGAAAGATCAACAAAATTCTATAGCCGAATGTTAATTATTGGTTTACCATTGGGTTATGCTTTAATTGCTTTTGGTGTATATGAAAATTTTCTTCATAATTGGTCGATGGAGTATTCAATGTTTTTTGGGAATATGTGTAATTACATAGGTAGTGTTGGTGTGGCTTTTGGATATATTGCACTCATCATGTTAATTTCAAAATCTACAAAATACACGAAATTTAAAAGTATTATAAGTCCTGTTGGGAAAATGGCTTTTACTAATTATATACTGATGTCATTCATCGGAATGTTTATTTTTTATGGGAATGGATTTGGTTTGTATGGGCATTTAGAACGTAAAATTCAGATATTAATCGTTTTTGCAGTATGGATAGTTCTTATTCTTATCTCGAACATTTGGTTGAAGAAATTTCGTTTTGGTCCGTTGGAGTGGATTTGGAGATGCTTGACATACTGGAAGTTCCAAGAAATTAAGAAAAACTGACTCCATGCTTTTTAGAAGATAAAATAGAAATAAAGTTTGGTTTTGTTTATACTCTCGTATCTACATCCTTTCATTTGTTAAAAAATGTCAATGAAAGCTAACAAAACATAAAAATAAGAAGACTTCATTCATAAAGAGCGTACTTTCGATTTGTAAAAAAAAATGTTGTAATGAGTCGGCGGTTTTGGCTTTTAGTTTTGTTTTGGTTTATGAGTCTGTCGGTTCTTTTTGGACAGGCAGACTCCTCATTTGTTTACCTACAAGCAAGGCTTGTTAATGCCGAAAATGGCGAAGCAGTTCCTTATGCTCATATTCTTTTAAAGTACGAGCTTTCGGGTATTACATCAAATGATAATGGTTATTTTGATCTTAATTCTCCAGAAAATGATAGTCTGCTTATATCTTCTATTGGTTACGAAAAATTGCATTTATCAGTGATGGATTTGCGAACTGACTCCACCCTTAATATTATCCGATTAATCCCTCAGGTTTATATGCTTGGTGAAATAAAAATAACGCAATATCCGAGCTATGAAAGATTGGTTGAAATAGTAATAAATCCAATATTAACCAACACTGAAAAAAATATTTTAAGAGCATATTCAAATTTAGATAAAGCGGGTTTAGGTTTTGTAGCTCGTGAAAATGACGGTATAATAAGAGGAGGTGCGGGTCCTATTACAGCTATTTATAATTTATTCAGTCGAGCTGTAAAGAATCAAAAGAAATATGTAAAATTAAAAGAGGAAGAAAAAAAAGACCTCAAGTTTAAGAAGAAAGTGAGTGAAGATATTATTAAACGTATTACAGGACTAACTGATAGTGCTGTAATTATTAAATTTATTAGGTATTGCAATTTTAGTGAAAGCTATTTGAATAGTTCAAGTGATTATGAACTATTCAAACGGATCAAGCAAAACTATGAAGCTTTTAAACAAGAAAATTGATATTAAGAATTTCTGAAATAGTATTCCAGTATTTTTATTCTAATTTATACTTTGAGATAATGATGTCGTCGAGATGTTTATAACTACGAATTGTATTAGTTTCACTTAAGTTAGCCAGTTGACTGTTTGCAAGGCAATAAAGTTTATTTCCAACAATAACAAATGTTGTTGGGATATCGAAATAGGGTCCGTCCTGATCAATAATTTTCATCTTAGTAATTTTTGTGCCAGATTCATCCAAAAAATATTGAGCAATTTTCATTTCACTTCTTGAACTTACAGCATTTTGAATTCCAATTAAACTATTCTTGTAAAATTTTAATCCGTCAATTCCTTTCGAATTTATAGTTTCATTAATTT
>JAOZUV010000156.1:3301-5442 GCA_029938505.1 Bacteroidales bacterium
CTCAATATCCAATACTCTAATACCTTTATCATTTGATGCAATGTATAAGTATTTGTAATCGGGTGAAATAGTAATGCCATTAGGGTTTTTTATTTGATCGTTATCAAAAAAATATTGATACTGTGTCAGTTTGCTGATCGATCATATAGATTGTCTGTTTGTTTGAATTTGTAAAATAAATATTGCCTTTATTATCCATTACAAGATCATTAAACATGTTTTTTACCGAGTCGACTTGTTTGTATGATTTTATCAATTCACCTGTTTGAAGATTAAATTTTGCGATAGTGGAATTGTTTTCGTTATTTCCACATGCCCAAAGATGATTTCGACTATCGTCAGTAATCATACCTAAAAATCGCATCTCTAATAAATCAGAAGGTATGAAGTCTTTAAATTTCCCAGTTTTAGCATCAATCTGAACAATTTTTGTTTTATGAATACTACTTAAGTAAAATAAATTAGTTAATGCTGAATAGGTAATTCCTTCTGGGATTAAATCTTGTTCAGTAATTCTGTATGCAGCTCTATTTTCAGCATTTTGTGCATTTGCACTAAAAAATAAAATAATCAATAGAATAGTGGCTAATAGAGAGATTGGAAATTTCATAGTATTAATTTTTATTTTAAATATTTAGGTTTTAATTCTTCAATAATTTTTGCATCTACCCAGTAAATACGCTGGTAACCATTTTCAGGGATATTTGCTAATTGTTGTACTTTCTTTAGAGTTAGAGCTTCATCTGGTAGTTCTGGATTTAATCTATTACTGGTGAAGAACAAATATTTTCCATCAAAAGAAACAAAAGCACGCCTTTCATCATATATGGTATTTACACTCTCACCCATAGTCTGGGCTTTTATCCATGTTCCGTTTTTATCACGAAAACTTATATATAAATCATTTTTCCTATCAAAAATAAGATAACTTTCATCTGGAGCTATATATGGATGTCCAGCATCACTGTCATTAATTGAATCACTCAATTTTTCAGGCTTAGAATACTTGTTATTTAAATTATTACTTACATATATATACCCATTCCCTCCATCTATATACATGGCATAATAAAGATTACCGTTGGTAGCTACTGACGGATACATCCCTCCTAATCCACTTTTGTCACGATAATCCTCTCCAAAGTCTATCTCTTTTGGTTCACTCCACTTGTATTCCCTATTTTGTCTTTCAGCATACCATATTTTTGATGATACTTTTTTATCTTTATATGAATTGAAATAAATTCTCTTTCCATCAGGGCTAAAGAACAAATATCGGGCTCTTCGATCTGGTGTAAATGGATATTCCTTTGGATCTTCCCAGCGACCATTTTTAACATGGGAGTACATCATGAAACCTTTTCTATAGGGTCCTATTTTTCGCCTTCCTCCAGTATAAAATGAATAACAAAATTCCATTCCATCTGATGAAAAAGCTATTTTATTTTCAGATCCACCAGCTGAAAGTATGCTGGGAGCAAATAGTTCGGGGGTCCTTTCAGGAGGCTTTTGCCCTAAATATGGACCACTAAGCTCAGCGAATTTTGACTTATTTTCATTTTGAGAATTGTTGTTCTGATTGCAGGAAATCAATGTGATTGCGATAATCAGGATAAAGCTTAATAATTTAAAATCCTTTTTCATCAGTTTTTATATTGTGAATATTTCAGTCCTCTTTCAATTTTTTTTAAATTTAATAATGGATTTTTTTAGCATTTGTAGATCCATTCCTGTAAATATATAAAAACATAATAAGCTTGAAGTTCTTCTCCATCGGGTTGGACAACAAATAGAAGCCCTTGACAAAACCCGAAATTATCAAGGGCTCTTTTTACTTAATATTAAATCCAGTATGTAAACTTCAACATAAAAATATTGTCTGCTTTTGTATTGAACATGCTTTCGAATGAGTTTCCAAAATCAAATTCCCCATTTGGTTCAAGCATTTCTCGGCTTTGTGTCCAAACCAAATAAAGTGTTGATCCTTTTCTATACTCCCATCTCAAAACAGCATTCCCTCTGAGTGAAACATAATTAAAGTTGGGATTCCCGATTGTTATTGCTTCAGAAGCTCCTCCTCCGTCTGCATCCAATGTATAGGAACTAATATTACCTGCTGTTTGATTTTCCACAATTGTTGA
>JAOZUV010000157.1 GCA_029938505.1 Bacteroidales bacterium
AAGAAAACAGACAAAAAAGAATCAAAAGACTAAATAAAATAAAGGCTAGAAGCTCAAATGATTTGGTTTTCATTTTTAGGACTTTCGTATTTATACCATAATTGCAAATTTGTCTCATCTTAATCGAGACCTTGGAAAATAGTTGGAAGGCTCTTATCTTTGGTTTCCAAAATTTAAGACAATGTTAAATCCTATCATTTTTGATTTCCTGAAAAAGCTAGAACAAAATAATAATCGTGAGTGGTTTACCGAGAATAAAAAGTTTTATCTTGAAGCAAATGAGGCTGTGAAAAATTTTGTTGTTGATATGATTGCAGGAGTTTCTTTATTTGACAATAACATTGAAAATATTGAGCCCAAACAGTGTATGTTCCGGATTTATCGTGATGTTCGTTTTTCAAAAGACAAAAGTCCATATAAATTAAATTTTGGTGGATTTCTGGTTAAAAATGGTCGTCGTTCGGGAAATGCAGGATATTATTTGCATTTACAAAAAGATGCATGTTTTATTGCTGGTGGAATTCATATGCCTCCATCTCAAGAATTGAAAAAAATTCGTAAAGAGGTTTTTTACAATATTGAAGAATTTAAGAGCATTATTAATGAACCTAAAGTGCTAAAACATTTTAAAGAAATTTCTGGTGAGAAATTAGTTCGTCCACCCAAAGATTTTCCTGCTGATTTCCCGGATGTTGAATTGCTGAAATTTAAATCTTATGGTTTGCTAGAATCAATTACTGAAGAGCAATGTTTGTCAAATGATTTTTATGGATTTTTGATGAAGCGATTTGAATTAATGAAGCCGATGGTGCAATTTATTAATCGAGGATTATCGATGTAGGTTTAAATAAGTCGTATAAATAGCAAAGGCAACCCATAGGGTTGCCTTTGCTGATATTGGGTGATATCCTATTCTTTGTAATATCGACGTCGAGTTGGCGCATTGGAATAGAGTATTCCGCCGGCTTCTTCGAATTCTTTTTCAAGAGCAGGTATTTCAATATCGAATAAATTAGTCAAATTGTCTTTTTGCCCTCCATAAGCTTCTTTAGCAATTGCATATTGCTCTTTTTGGTTTCCAGTAATGTTTACTTCTGCAGATGCAGTTGTATACATTGCAAATCGAACCCGACTTGCAACTGAATTTTTTGCTCCAAAGCCACCAGTAATAATTTTAGCTACTCCATCAATTTCCTTTTGAAGTGCATCAATTTTATTAACTAGTGTATTGGCCTCAATAGCGGTAGTTTTCAGAATATTTTTCATATCCTTTAAAGAAGTATTCATGTTCTGAATTTTCTTTCTACCTACAGTTACCTGAGTATTTAAATCGCTTACTTCTTTCAAAAAATTAAAATTAGCTACATAGTTTGGAGTACCAAGTGCATTTGGTAACGCTTTAACAGTAAGTGCTGTAGGTTCTATCAGTCGGGTAAATATGCCATTATGATTTTTATCGACGGCAATTTTATATTTTCCTGGAGGTACTTTAGGTCCGCGATCTGAAAGATAACTTAAATTCCAACTTTTACTACTATATCCTTTACGTAGAGGAGAATTAAGCTTTCTCATAATATTACCATCCATATCATAAATTGTAAATATCAACAAGGGTTTTACTTCTTCTTTTTCAGCTCTAAGGTCATCTTCTGTAGGATAAGGGTATTTACTTCCTGATTTTTCAGATGCTTTCTGTGCTTTTATTCTTTTTTGTTTCAAGCTTTTGAAACCATCTCTTATGAAATAATCAAACTTAACTGTTGGGCTTGGATTTGCAGTTCTGAAATGAACATCCCCTTGATAATTTAAATTAGATGATGGATAATAAAATAATGCATCAGCTATTTCAAACATATGAGCATCTTTTTTAGTAATATCTGCACTCAATTCTCTTAAAACAGAATAGTTGTCTAAAACATAATAACCACGTCCAAAAGTAGCGACTACTAAATCATTTTCTCTTTTTTGAATAGTAATGTCTTTTACCTGAATTGGAGGAATTCCTTTTTTTAGTTGTGCCCATTTCTTACCACCGTCGATGGTAGTCCATACGCCCCATTCAGTTCCAATAAATAGAATATTTGGATTAATGTGATCTTCCTGAATACAATAAACAGTTCCAGAAGGTAAGTTAGAAGCAACGGATGTCCATGTTTTTCCCTTGTCAGTACTTTTTATTAAATATGGGGTGAAATCACTGCTATTTTTACGACCATCAAAACATGCATAAACAGTGTTTTCTTCATGCTGAGAAGGCAGTATATAATTAACAAATGTCATCTCGGGAACGTTCGCAAATTTATCGTATTTAGTCCAATTGGCACCATCATCTTCAGTAATCCAAATTAAGCCATCATCTGTACCAACATATATCATTCCTTCTTTAAATGGCGATTCGCTCAATGCAAAAATGTTTCCAAAAGCAGAGGTTGACATATTTTTGGCAACAGCTTCTGGAGGCCAAATTTTACCCATCATTGGCAAGCTGTTTTGGTCAATTTGTCGTGTTAAATCTGCACTAATTTTTTTCCATGTGCTACCCATATCAGTACTTTTTAAAACATAATTACCAGCGATGTAAAGGGTCTTAGAATCAAAATTACTTAAGAAATATGGGGTGTTCCAATTCCAGCGATAGGTTTCTTCGATAGTGGGTTGAGGTTTAATAGAAATACTATTATTAGTTGTTCTGTCATACCTTCTAATTCCACAATATTGAGATTCGCAATAGGAGATATCTGGATTGTTTGGATCAGGGATAGATAAATAACCATCTCCACCAATAGTATATGTCCAATCGGAATTTACAATATATCTGCGATGTGTTTGAGATGGTCCAAACCATGAACCATTATCCTGTGCTCCGCCATATACATTATAAAATGGGAAATCGTTATCAACACGAACATGGTAATACTGAGTGATGGGTAAGTTGTTTTTGAATTGCCAGGTTTTGGCACCGTCATAACTTTCATATAATCCCCCATCACTACCCATTAGGTAATGCTCTGTGTCGTCAGGATTGATCCATAATGCATGATTGTCAACGTGTTTATTTCTGCCTTCAATATTCTCCCAGGTTTTGCCACCGTCATTAGAACGAGCTGCACGGGTATCCATTAAGATTACCACATCCTGATTATGAGGATCTGTATAAAGTTCATTGTAATATTGTGGACTGCCAGACACTTTATCGCTGCGTTTTTCCCAGCTTTCACCCATATCATTTGATCTGTACAAACCACCTTTATTACCAGGCAATTCGATAACGGCATAAATAATGTCAGGATTGGCTATTGATAATGATAATCCAATACGACCAACGTCACCACCTGGAAGACCATTTTTAAGCTTAGTCCAATTAGCACCAGCATCAACTGATTTATAAATAGCTGATTCTGGTCCACCATCAATTTTTGAATATACTCTACGTTCACGTTGGTGAGAAGATGCATATAAAATATCTGGATTGCGTGGATCCATTTCAAGATCAGAAACGCCAGTATAATCTCCTATTTGAAGAATGCGGTTCCATGTTTTACCACCATCAGTAGTTTTGTACAAACCTCTTTCACCCCCTGGTCCCCATGCTTGACCTTGAGCAGCAACATAAACCACATTGCTATTACGAGGATCAATCATGATCTTACCAATTTGAGAGCTTGTTTTTAATCCCATATTGGTAAATGTTTTACCACCATCTGTCGTTTTATAAACACCATCACCATACGCGAGGTTTCGTTGAGTATTATTCTCACCAGTACCAACCCAAACCACGTTCGAGTTGTTTGGATCCATTGCTAAACAACCAATTGAAAAGACAGGCTGATCATCAAATATGGGCTCAAAAGTTGTTCCGTGATTCATAGTTTTCCATAATCCTCCGGAAGCAACACCTACATAATATTCTGATAAATTATCAGGATTAACGGCTAAATCAGAAATACGACCTGAATAAGCTGCTGGTCCAATGCTTCTGAACTTGAGAGTACTTAACATTTTGCTGTTAAGTTCAAATTGTGTTGAAGTAGTTGCTTTAGATTTCTTTTTTCTTTTTTGTGCATTTAATTCCAAAGAAGGAATCATAAATAAGAATGCAAGAATGATTGTCAATATCCATCCTTTGTTTTTCATGTTTTGCATAGTATAGGGTTTAATTGATTTTTTAAAGTGGAGATTAAAAATAAGAAATAAAATGCATTAGCTATATTATTTTCTACCAAAAGGCAAATTACTAAGACTTATAAATGGGATTTTAATAGGTTGAAAATATAAAATCTATTAAAAGAGGAGATGGAAATAATAAAGCCTTCCGATTTGGAAGGCTTTATATTTTAAACGTCGATATTTGCGTATTTTGCATTTTGTTCGATAAACTCTCGTCGAGGAGGAACTTCGTCTCCCATCAACATTGAGAATACTCTATCAGCTTCGGCACCATTATCAATGGTAACTTGACGTAATGTACGAACACCTGGATTCATAGTAGTGTCCCATAATTGTTCAGCATTCATTTCACCCAAACCTTTATAACGTTGAATATGTATTCCAGTTTCTTTTCCGCTACTGGTAGTAAGTTCTGCAATATAAGCTTCTCGTTCTTCTTCATTCCAGCAATATCTTTGCTCTTTCCCTTTTTTGATTAAATAGAATGGAGGAGTAGCGATATAAACATAACCTTTTTCAATAAGGTCGTGCATATGGCGGAAGAAAAATGTTAGGATTAGTGTTGCAATGTGACTACCATCAACATCCGCATCCGTCATGATGATGATTTTATGATAACGAAGTTTTGATAGATTCAGTGCTTTGCTATCTTCTTCGGTTCCGATAGTAATTCCTAAAGCTGTGAAAATATTTTTAATTTCTTCGCTTTCAAATACTTTATGAGGCATTGCTTTCTCAACATTCAGAATTTTACCCCTTAATGGTAGAATCGCTTGGAATTTACGGTCGCGACCAGCTTTTGCTGTACCGCCCGCAGAATCACCCTCCACCAGGTAAATTTCGCAAAGTTCAGGATTACGTTCTGAGCAATCAGAAAGTTTCCCGGGAAGGCCAGAGCCTGTCAGTACATTTTTACGTTGAACTAATTCACGTGCTTTACGAGCAGCATGGCGTGCAGTTGCAGCTAAAATAACTTTGTTTACGATGATCCTAGCTTCTTTTGGATTCTCTTCAAGGTAATTGGACAAAGTTTCGCTAATCATTTGATCAACGGCTCCCATGACCTCAGAGTTACCCAATTTTGTTTTAGTCTGTCCCTCAAATTGAGGTTCTTGAACTTTTACCGAAATAATAGCAGTTAATCCCTCACGAAAATCATCGCCACTAATATCAAATTTTAATTTCGAAAGCATTCCTGATTTTTCGGCATATGATTTCAATGGACGTGTTAATCCACGACGAAAGCCAGCAAGGTGAGTTCCTCCCTCATGCG
>JAOZUV010000158.1:0-3728 GCA_029938505.1 Bacteroidales bacterium
ACACCAAAGATGCAGCTACGCATTTTTATTTTGATCGATTAGGCAAAGGAACTTATGTTTTCGAATACGAAATGTTTGTTTCTCAAAAAGGAAATTTCTCCAATGGAATAACAACAATTCAGTGTATGTATGCTCCTGAATTTATGAGTCATTCGGAAGGCATTAGAGTTGTTGTAGGTGAATAGTTCCCGTCATTTTGATCCCGATTTATCGGGATCAAAATCCTCCCAATAAATTATTATATTCCTATATTTGTTTTAAAATTTCTTTTTATGAAAAAACTTTTTTATTTATTCTTCCTTCTAAGTTTTGTGTTTTGTTCAGAACAATCTAAAAAGAAATCTATACCTCTTGATATAGCTGAATTAAACGATACAACATTATTTTATGGATTTACAGGATTCCGTGGAAATCCATATCAGGAATTTTCTCAGAAATCGAATGAGGTAGAAAAATTGGGACTTAATCAACCTGTATATATAACATTGTCTTTTGAAAATAAAATAGATTCTATTGCTTTAATTTGGGATAAAGGATCAAGTATTGTTCATGTGATAGAACAGCATGATAATGTTGACCGAATCATAGCTAAAGTAAGTATGAGTAAAACAATAAAAAACAATTTGCTTGGAACAACAAAATTACATTTAGCCAACAAGAATTCCACAGATAAAACTGAAATATATGATGTTATTCTTGAAGTTAAAATACTACCTCATATAAACCTTATGATGTATCGATTAATTAATGCTCATATTGGTAAAATCAAGATAAAAAATAAAACTTATAACATTGGAGTATTTAAAGATACTCCAGGATCATTTTCTGATCTTTCATCTGTTAAATGTGTTGTAGATTTCAATCAAGATAGCATTTTTATGCTTAATAATAAATTTGGTATTAAAGGAAAATTCAATGCTATGGAGTCTTTTAATGCGACTCAACCATTTAAAATTGATGGCAATTCATATGAGGTTGGGTCAATTTCACAAAGTGGCGATTTAATAACTATTGTACCGTCATTGATTAATACCTTTTTTTTTGCTGGTTTTCAAAGTCCTTCATTTTCTTTTACAACACTACAAGGTGACTCAGTAAATATTAATAATTTAAAGGGTAAATTAGTTGTAGTTAATATTTGGGCAAATTGGTGTACTTCTTGTTTTTATGAAATGCCAAGGTTAAATCAACTTTATGGAAAATATAAAAATGAAGACATTGCATTTATTGCGCTTACATCTAGTACCAAATCAGAAGTTAGTCAAATACGTGAAAAACATAAATTTGATTATACTATTGGTCTCATTTCAAATGAGGTTGAAGAAAAATACTTTAGTAATAATGTTTACCCCCAGCATTACATCATTAATAAAGAGGGTGCTGTAATTTTTAATATTTATGGAGCAACTACACGTAATATTGAAATGCTAGATAAAATTATAGAAATATATAAATAAATGTTTATTTGAATGAATATGTCTCCCTGTGGTCGAGATTACAACTAAAATAGGGGTGACACCCTGTAGGGCGTCACCCCTATTTTAGTTGTAAAATTATGCTCCCGGATACTTTTTCTTGGTAAGATAATGCATATTCTTAAACTCAATATATCCCAGTTTTTGAAAAACTGTTAAGGATTCTTGATTGTAATCTTCGATTAAACAGGCAATAATTTCGATGCCAATTTGGTGGAGGTGTTTCTCTGCTTTTTGGACGACTATTTTCGCAATACTTTTATTTCTGTATTTAGGATGAATAGCTAAGCGATTGATCCATCCTTTGCGTCCATCATGAGTGATGAGCACAACACCAATTAATTTTGACTCAAATTCGGCGAGGATAAAATGGGCAATTCCATGTTTTAACTCCTCCTGAATTTTTTCAGAATGGTCGCGTCCTTTATCTTTTATAGGGAGTCCAGATTGTTTCCAAAGATCAACAACAGCATCATAATCCTCCATGCTGAAATTTTTGAACTTTATTTGGCTTAAATCAAATTTCATTTTAATAAAAAACGACTTCGCATTTTCGGTGCTTCGATTTAAAGGCTTCTATTTTTTTTGGATTAATACTGGTATTATAACATTTCAATAGCTCTAATTTTAAGCTTTCGAGTTGACTGATATTTTTTACTCGTGTATTATATATTTCGAGATGCTTAAGGTTTCTTAAGGTATTTAGATACTTTAAATTTTTAATTTGTGTGCCCGGACAAATCAGTGTTTCCAGATTTTTAATATTCTGGATTTGTTCAAAATTTTTGATCGGAATGTTCGAAATATCTAAATATTTTAGATTTGGGAGATTCATAATTTCCGATAAATCACTAATTGGGTTATCAGCACATTCGATGAGCTCTAAACTTTTAATTTTTTTCAAAGCACTTAAGTGCGTAATTCGTGTCCCCGAAAAGCGAACTTCTTTTAACCAATTTAAGTTTGTTAAAGGCTTTAAGTTATGTAACTGTTGATTGTTAGAAATATCAACTTTTTCTATGGAGCTAATTTTATGCAGTTCTTCAGAACTTATTTGATTGCTAAAGATTTTTGTTGTTTTTCGAAAAATATCTTCCCAATCACTATCCAAATTTCGCCACCAATTTTTTAATTCGCTTGTCCTGAAAATAATCATGCATTCTGGTGACACCTCTTTAAATTTTCGAACCTCAGTTAAATTAACTTTGGTATTGTCAGCGTAAATCGATTTGAGCTTTGGAAGCATAGAGATCGCATCTAGTGATGCAATATTAGTATTATTGATGTGGAGCTCGTTTAAATCATTTAATTCGCCCAAAAACATTAGTTCATTAATACTGCTATTTGATAAATATAAGTACTCAAGTTTATTGAGATTTTTAATCGCAAATAGGTTTTTAACTTTTGTTTGACGCGCATCTAAATAGTTTAAATCAATTAAATCGCTAAGTGGACTCAAATCAGAGATGCTTGTATTTTTACAATTCAAATGTTCAAGGGCAATCAATTTTCGTAATGGTTCCAGAGTGTTAATTTCGGCTTGATTGCTAATATCTATAATCTTGATTTTTGGTAATTCGTGCAATTGCTCAGTTGTTGGAATATTATCTAGATCATGGTATTTCCTAAAGGCTTGTTTCCAGGCTTCATCGAGTTCGCTCCACCAACTGCTTAATTTTTTTGACTCAAAAATAACCCTGCAATTTGGGTTGATTTGCATAAAACGATTGGCTTCATCGGCTTTTATCTGCGAGAAATCGCAATAAATTTTTAGAAGCTGGCTGTTCTTTTCGATTGGGGAGAGATCTTTAATTTGAGTGCTATCGATAATAAGCATTCTGAGTTTATTTAAACCAGCCAATGGATCAATTGAACGAACACCCGTAGAAGTAAGGTTTAATACGATTAAATTTTGTAGGTTTTTCAAAGAATCAATATTTACCACATTTGATCTGGCAAAACGCAAATCATTAATAAACTCCAATTTTGCCAAAGGCAAGAGATCGTCAATAGGAGTACGGTTAAAATACAGTCGTTCGAGAAATGAAAAATTTGCAATAGGAGTTAAATCCCAAATCATCGTATTGCTGATGTTTAGGTGTTTTAAACTTGTTGAGTAGCGAAGAGGTGTTAAGGTTTTAACTTGTGTTCCTTGACACTCTAGAACTTCTAATTTGGTTAAATTCCGTAATGGAATTAGACTTTCGACAGGGCTTCCTGCAATGGATAAGCGTTGGAGTTTAGTCAACTTTG
>JAOZUV010000158.1:3738-5439 GCA_029938505.1 Bacteroidales bacterium
GGCTGAGATCGTTTATACGCAAACTATCGGGAATTTCTAATTCTTGTAACGAAATCAATTCTTTTAGAAGCTGATACATCTGTTCCGAATCAAAAAGCGTAGTGTCATTAAGAATGGTGTGAATGGTATCGTATTCGTTGATGAAAATCGTATCCATATCAAATGCTAAAAAGGTGTCGATTTCTACCAACAAATTGGTATCAATTGAAATTACGAAAGAGGAATCGGAGAATGTAAAAACATCAGTCAATTGAACGGAATCATTTAGCA
Organism: Bacteroidales bacterium; assembly: GCA_029938505.1. The sequence continues at coordinate 4,009 of JAOZUV010000158.1, forward strand.
TTCGTTGGCTTCCAAAAAACTGTCTCCATTTCGGGGGTAAAGTATTCCACCAATTTCTGAGTTCTTTATTTTCGTTGAGCTTAGTAGTATAAATACTTGCAATTTTTAAGTCTTGTTTGTCATCATCAAAATTGATTTCAATAAAACGGATTTTATTAGTATTAATGGTGTCGCCATTAAAAAACTTAGCTCGTAAATTTCGGTTAATCTTAAATTTAAAAAATAAATAATTGCTATCGCTTACTTGATGACTGACCTCTTGAATTGTAAATTTAAACTGAACTTCTCTGAAGAAAAAATCAATATCTTTTAAATAGGCCTGAATATTTTTATTGGTTGGAACAGTACGCAATTCATCCAAATCATCTTCAACCTGAACTTCTTCATCCATAAAAATTTTTGAAAAACTTTCGTTGATGATGGTTTCTTTCTCTTTTTGTGTAGAGTTGGAACTACCAATGGTATTCAAGGTAAATTCCAGAAAGCTTAGTAATTGTGTTGCTTGGTTTTGATAAGTTTCAATATCCTTCTGAGAGAATTGTAATTCTTCTTTATCTTCGGCAAAAAGATGAAGTGAAATTAGGCAGGCCCAAAAGAAAATTACAACTTTCCTCATATTCAAAAATTAATGGCTACTCCTTAAAAATTAAAGCTCTTAATACTTTTTGATCTTCTTTGTTAATTTTCAACATATTCGAAATTAACCAGCCCGAATTATTAATGTTTCGGTTAAATTCTGATAACTCGAAATACCAATCATCCAATTGGAAAAAATGAAATTTTACATCTTTAATGGTGACAAACTTCAAATTTAATTTTCGATATTCGTAGATAAATAAGGTTAAATAATCTGGCTTGAATTCTTTTTCAGCATATTGCTCTAATACAGCTTTTGATGTAAAAACTTTTATGAGATTCATGAAATCGAGTTCATGACTTAGTGGATGTAAAAATTTTCGTTCTTCTTCGGGAAGTTTATCTGCATCAATAAAGAGATCGAGAAAAGGCTCAAATATCACATTTGTAATCACCCATTTTGAGCCTACTTTTTCTTCTTGAATTTTTAAAAACAGAATAAGATCTTTATCTTTTCCTTTATATTTGAAAGTAGTTTTTACTTCTGCAAACCAATCACCCCCATGAAAATTTAAAAATTTCTGTTGATTTTCCTGAGTACATTTATAAATGAATTCGTTTTTAATTAGCGCATCAATCGTTGTGTTTTGCTGATCAAATAATAAATCTATAAATGTTCTACGGTAAGCCGGATCGTGATAATAGGCATCATTAACAGGGAGTCGTTCGCCATAACGATCCTCTTCTCCATTAAATCTCCTGAAAAATTGGTTGACTTGTTTTGTATGGGCATATAGCATACTTTCATACTCAGCAAATTTATCGAAAAATTGCGAATGAACAGATGATTGTATT
>JAOZUV010000159.1 GCA_029938505.1 Bacteroidales bacterium
CCATTAACTCATTATTAATCAATAAAATATCAACGATTCGACATTTCCAAACCATTTTTTTAGAACCCCTGAACATTTTTCTTTTTGCCCAAGCGTGAATTTCTAATCTGCCTCTGCTTTCCAACCAATTTACAGTATTTTGTCTATACTCCTCGGTTATTTTTTTAATATGAGGTTGTAAATCTGACCCACAAACCTGAATCCCTAAAAACCCACCATCTAAAGCAAGGATATCCACGATATGAAACAAATCTACAAGTTTTCTGGTTATATGATGCCTATATTCTGTTTTCTCGTAAGGGATTTTATCAACTCTTAGTATTTCTGTTGTTCTTTGTAGTCTGGTTTTCATCAGCTCCCCCATTTTTTATAACATAGCCAAACACGCTCCTATATGCACTTTCCAAGTCTAAAATCTCTTCTAATTTATCCTCACATTCTTTCAACCACTTTTTAACCTCTGGTAGTTCGTTAAGTTTTTTATCTTTCAGTGATAATTTTATTAAACCCATATTACCCCCTCAATCTTTCAATTCTCCCTGTTTACCCCACAATTAAGCAAGTAAACAGGCTGGTTTAAAGTTTCCGTATACCGTACATTGGTTTTTGGTTAACCTCGCTTAAATAGGCTAAAAAGGAATCGTATCATCATCTGGAATATTAGGCTCAGTGTTTACAGGTTCAGGATTATTCACCCTCGGTTCACTCTCCCAAAAGATAGTTGCTCCACCTAATATCGGCATCTCGACATCTTCTCCCTGCTCTGTTTTTTGTTTTATAATTCCATTTTGCTTAAATTGGTCTTGCTCATCAAGATTGATAAACACAGTCATGTCACAATAAGTTCCTTTTGCCCCTACATGAAATCTTGCTTTATCCAGTTTCAGCACATTGATTTTTAAACTCACACCGATTTTACTCATTTTTAATCCCCCTCTTTTTCATTTTTCTCTTTCCTTGCTTCTTGGTAATCTGTAAAATTTTTCCACATTTTATCATAAATCTCATGATATATAGCCTGATCATTATACTTGCAAGACTGCTCTGCTTTTGCTTTTATAATCTGACAGTATCTTTCAAGGTCACATGGTGAAATTTTAATTGTTATTCTATCGTTAAAATAACAACCCTGTAATGATGTAAGTTCATATTTCATTTAGTCCTCCTCTATCCAAATCTATCGCCCTTAAAACATCGTCAAGTTTTAAAATTGTTTTTAATTCTCTATTCCCAGTATGATTACATTTATCAGATTTACAAAGACTACAAATAGATGAAGTCTCATAAAGCCTATTTAATATTTCTTCTTTTATTTGATATTCTTTCATTTAATCCTCCTTTATTTAAAGACTTTTACCTAAAAGATAAAACAATATTCCAAGCCCTCCAAAAAATCCTAAAAACGCAGCCCCTATCCCAATCCCTTCATACATCATTTCCATACTATCCCTCCCTAAAAAAGCTGGTCTTTATTGCACGCCCACTTAAAAACAATACCCTGTAATTTCTTATTATCACTCTCTAAATCTTTAACCACCGACTCCAAACGCCTGTTAATTTCCTCAAGCCTATTCACATAAGCAAGCTGTCTTGTTACTCCTAATGATTTAAATTCTTGTTTGTTCATTTTAGCCTCCATATTTATAATTGCCAAGGTCAAACATACCTCTATTAGCTTTGAAAAACCTCCCCTCATCAAACACCACAGCGCCTTGTCTATTTTTAGCACAAGTTATTTTAACCTGATCGGGATGCTCTTTTTTATCATAAAGCCAAGGTCTATGAATAAACAATACTATATCTGAATCTTCTTCAAGCGCACCAGTTTGTTTAAGGGTTGAAAGAGTTGGTTCTTTAGATGCTGTATCATCTAATTTTCTATTAAGTTGAGCTAATAAAAATATAGGAATCTTTAATTCTTTTTTTAATAAGGCTATTTGATTACAATGTGATGTGTATGTTTTATAATCTGATTGTGTTGGATCTCCTGATATTTTAGATAACTGATCAATAAAAATAGCTCCAAACCCTTCTTTTTTCATCTTCCTGCATTTACGTTGAATATCTTGAATATTACAACCTGAATCATCAATATACAATGGGATTGTTGATAAAGCCTCTACTGATCCTATCAACATACCTAAATCGTCAGAGCTTAAAGCTTTCTCTTGATAAAATTTCATATGATTAATATCAGAATCTAAGCTTAATAACCTATCATATAAAGGCTCTTTGTCCATTTCTAAAGACAGAAACCCTGTTTTAATACCATGCTTTTCAGCTATATATTTAGCTGCTGATAATGCAAATCCTGTTTTACCTACACTTGGTCTTGCTGCTATAATAATAAGCTTACTGCCTATTAGCCTTAAAGTTTTATCCATAAATTCAAGACCAAACGAAAACCCCTTACCTTCTGAGGTTGTTTGATACTTTTCTATTCTATCAAGATGTGAATATAGATTGTTTTTTAATGGCTCAAGGTTATCTGCTGTATTTGTGTTTTGAATCTCAAGAATTGATTTTTGAGCAAAAGACAAAAGTTCATCACAGGAATTATTATTCCCCATAGCTTTTTCTAATATACGAGAAGATGTTATAATAATATTTCTTTTTACAGACAAGCTTTTTATATCTTCTCCATACTTTTTGATGTGTAATGCAATAGGGGCTGTGTCTGCTATCTTCATTAAAAAAACACCGCCTCCAATTTCTTCTAATTGGTTATTGTCTTGCAACCAGTGACCAACAGTTACAAGGTCAACAGGTTCTTTTTTGTTTCTAAGGCTTAACATTGCATTGAATATTTTCTGATGAGCAGATTTATAAAAGTCACTTGGCTCTATAAATATATCCTCAAAGCCTGAATTGTCTATAAAAAGAGAAGCTAATAGGCTTTCCTCTGTGTCTAAGTTGTGAGGTGGTGTTTTGCTTAGTAGTGGATCTTTCATTATACTAATCTTCCATATTTAATTAAACTCTCAGTTATTCGGAACCAGTAAACAAAAGGACATTTTTTTTGGAATCTACACTCTCTTACATAATTATAATCCCCTGTAACTATACAATAGCCCTCTGTGTGTAAAGGACATCCCTTTTTTAACCTTGTCCAATCTTGTGTTTTCACGACATTAACTCCTCTATTGATTTTTGTTTTTGTTGTGGTGTTATGTTTTTAAACTTAATAGCATTTCTAATCCAAACTTGATAAGTAGCGTACCAATCTTTTTTTAATTTACCCGTAGATTTAAAATATAAAACAAAAGCCTCAAATTGATCTTTTACATCTGATTCTGAAATATTTTTTAATGAGGCATATTTTATATGCTCTGGTTGTATGGAATAATTATTAGGAATACAAATAGATTTTTTATAAATCCCTAATCTTTTTTCTTTTTCTTTCTTCTTTCTTTCTTCTTCTATATAAGGTGTGCCCTCTAAAGTGCCTTCACTGTGCCCTTCATTGTGCCCTTCGCTATTTTCTTTTGCTTGGTATTTGTCGTAATTACAAATAGTTATCAGCATCCCACCTGTGACCTTCGTGTGGACTATCATTGTGCCCAACGTAAGACTTGTGTAAACGCCCCTGACCTGCTTAATTGTTGGAGTTATTTTTTTATATCCTATTTTGTATGCCATAGCTTCTCTCATTTCTTGTATTGAGGTTTTGAATTGACCACGCTTGAGCTTTTTAGATGGATTGAATCTTGCTTGGAAAAGCATCCAAACCCAAAGCTTAAAATATAAAGGAGGTTTCGCCATAATATCACTTTCTAAAACCTTCCTATGTAATTTTATCCAACCGTTTTTAAGAGTCATTATTTTTTAGTTTTTTTCTTGCGTGGCTCATCCCAATTCCGATCCTTACAATTTGGACAAGATTTAGGTCTTTCAGGAACCCTTTTATACCAAGTGTGGTTACATTTTAAACATTTACATTCATCCATTTTTTACTCCTGTTTAGGTTAATATTATCTTAAAGTTACTATATCTATCTTGTTCTGTCAAGCTTTTTTTATTATAATAAAAATAATCCTTGCAATTTCTGTAAAGCATGGTATTATTAGGTTATGGATAGAAAAATGAAAACATATTTATCATACGGTGGTGGAGTTAATTCTGTAGCAATGATGCTTTTGCTATTAGATCAAAAACAAGACTTTGAAGCTATTTTTGTAGACCATGAGACTGATTACCCTGAGACATACGAATATTTCGATATGTTTCAAACATGGCTTAAAGATCATAAACATAAAGAAATAACTGTTATTAAGCCAAATTATACAATAAAAAAAGATAATTTGGTTTTTAACAGCCTTTACGATTATGCTTATTACAGAAAAATGATTCCCTCTGGTTTTATGCGTTGGTGTACTGGTGATTTTAAAATAAGACCTATTCAAAAATATGTTGATACACCTTGTTTTATGTTACTTGGAATTGATGCAGGAGAGTCTAAACGAGCTAAAATATCAAGCAATAAAGGTATTGAGAATAGATTCCCACTAATTGAAAACGAAATTAATAGAGAAGATTGTAAACAAATAATAAAAGATCATGGGTTGCCAGTTCCGATTAAATCAGGTTGTTTTATTTGTCCTTTTCAAAGAGTAGGTCAATGGAAAGAGTTAAGAAGAAACCACCCTGAATTATTTTGCAAAGCTCAAAAGTTAGAACATAGAAATATTGAAGATCGGAAAAGCAAGGGTAAAAAACCAATGACTTTAAGTGCTACAAGAAAAACTTTGAATATTATTGTTGATGAAAATCAATTAAGCTTATTTAAAGAAGATGAATATCCACCTTGTGAGTGTGGATTATAAATATTGGGTGTATGGATAGAAATAAAACATTAAAGTTGTCTTAGTTATTAATTATTAAAAAAGGAGTATTAAAATGAGTAAATGCGGAAACACAGTAGAAATTAACGGTGAAGTTTATGTGAAAGAAACAGAAATGAACGATGAAGATTATGTAATTGTTAGAACTTACAGCGCTGGAGTCTTTGCAGGGTATCTTGAGGAAAAAGAAGGTAGAGAAGTTAAACTTAAAAACGCAAGGCGATTGTGGTATTGGGAAGGAGCTGCTTCATTATCACAGCTTGCAATGGAAGGCACAAGCGATCCAGATAATTGTAAGTTCCCATGTGAGGTTGCAGAAATTACGTTACTTGAAGCAATAGAAATAATTCCATGTACATTATCTGCAATTAAATCAATTCAAGGAGTCAAGATATGGAAGCAATAATTAATAATGGCTCTGGCTCTGGCTCTGGCTCTGGCTAATAATTTAAACACTTCTCAAGCATATCAAAAAGCCTGGTATGCTTGGCAGGGAGCTTAAATTAATTATTAAGAAAGGAATAAGAATATGAAAACAGTAAAAGGAATAAAAGCCTT
>JAOZUV010000160.1:0-2955 GCA_029938505.1 Bacteroidales bacterium
TCATCCAATTAAAAAAATCATTCAAGCTATTTAATGCATTTAATAGAAAAATAGGTGTTATTCCTCGAATTTTTGAATGTAAAGTATTTGGTGGAGCTGGGTAATTTTTGATAGGTGTTCTCCAATTAGCCCCATATAATTCCATCAATACTGTTTCTGGGTTATTTGGTATTTTAAAGTCTTTCCCTAAAAAATTATAAATTATCGAATGTTCCAAATAGCATGCTTTTACTTTGTGCCTATTCCCGAGTATTCTAATATTAGGAAAAAATAAGTATTTTTTCTGTTTAAATAGATAGATGTCAATATATTCATCTTTTCTCATAAAAGATATAAGATCTGATGTATATCGAATTAATTTTAAGCCGGCATCATTGATTTCGAAAAAATATTTGAGAAATAAACTTTTATCTTCAGCCAATAAATAAATATCGATGTCTTCATCGTGTTCGATGATGTCATTTTCTCGGATAGCACCCAGTAGAGTTCCAAAAAACAATCCATATCTTACTTTTGATTTTTCAAGAATAGGATGTAGTATAAGTAAATTTTCTGATGCATTTTTTTTGTTAATTTTTTTTCTCCCATGATAAAGTTCAACTTCTTCGTAGTATAATTTTTTATCTCCTATGGTAATGGTTTTTTTGATTGAAGACATAAGAATTTAGTTTTAACAAATTTATATACTATTTTTAAATAATCTTTTGTTTTAGCTTTAGGCAATTATTCCTTAATTATCTTTTATTTCTCCAATAAACACATATCTGTTTAATTCTAGGCTCTCCTCCAAAATTATATTAAAATAATTCTTGAAGTTTTTTTTAAACCAATTAAGGGTATAATAATCTGGCAAATAAGATCCTTTTTTATTATCTCCAGTATATAGCCCCATAGGCATGAATTCTAGTATTACATATCTATTAGTTAACTTCTTTATCGTTTCAAAAATATAATCAATAGGAAAATGTTGTTTTAGAATAAGTTTGTGTGTTAATGCTAAACCCATTACGATGTCGCTTTTAAACCTTGCCTTAACTGATTTATCCTTTTTTCTAGTATTAGGTGTTAGTATATCAAACAGTAGTGAGCTGAAATTCTTATTACCTCTATTATTTAAGTACATGAAGTTTATTGATTCAATGTCGCAATCTGTTGAAATTATATTTTTAATATGTGTATTTTTAAAAACATAATTGACAATTTCCCCATGATTTGCACTTAAATCTAATAAAGTTTCTGCATTAGTTAAAGTTTTAATAATATTAGTAATTCTAATAAATCGTTTATCATTTTCGAAAGTTATTCTGGAATGATAATCATTCCAACTTGAATTAGTTTTTTGTTTTTTTAAAGCAATTACACGCTTCTTAATTTTACTTGTCGAGAAACTTGGTTTCAGAATTTTATTAATTGTAAGAGCAATAAATTGCATTATTGGGTTATCAAGTTTTTCTTTTATTATGTCATCAGAGGTTAGAGCAATATTTCTTATTGTTTTTATATGCTTATATATCCAGTAAGTATGATTACTTAAGAGTAAGTTAATGATAGGGTATTTAATCTTAAGAAACTCTTCAGAATTAAAATAATTTGTCATGAGGAAGATGTTTCTTGCTATCTCTACATACCCTTTTGACTGCAAATACAGGGGGATATAGAAATGATAATAAAATATTTCATAACTTGTCCATCTCAAATCCTTTTTTGAGTCAATTTTACCGAAACTGCCAAAATCAATATACTGGGGTTTATTCATGTTGAAAACAACATTGTCCGCTTTGCCATCTTTAATTTCATAACCGAATTTATTTGCGATTGAGTTTAACTTTAAAACGAGTAAAGCTGCATCTTTTAACATGTCGAATGACCATTCGTAAGGATAGTTCCAGTGATTTATTTTTTTGTGTTCAAGAACTAAAGAATACCCATCTATTTTCTGAGTTGATATAAATGTTTCAGGGAAAATATCTAAGTTTGATACTTCCTCAATTAGGCCACATTGTAAAATCTCCTTAGTTTGAGTTATATAATTCTCATTAATACCTCTATAAATTTTTGTCCCATCTGTAAATAATTCTCCAACTGAATCTCTTGTGAATTTTTTAATTTTTTGCATGAGTTATTATAATTTATCAGTAATCTCCTTATAGAGTTTTAGGTGTTCTTGAGCCACTACTTTCGAGTCAAATACTGATTTTGCTTTTATACGTGCATTTGTTGATAATTCTTGAGGAATGGGATGTTTGGTAATCCAATTTACTCCATTAGCTAAATCGCAGATATTGTATGGTTTAGCTCTATAGCCATTTAGCTTATGATCAACAATATCTTTAGGCCCGGTAGCGTCAAAGCAAACAACAGGAGTGCCACAAGCCATAGATTCCATGAGTGTTTTCGGAAACGTATCCATTATACTTGGAGCTACAAAAACGTCTGCTGCTGAATAAATTAATCTTAATAGGTTTTTATCTTTAATATAGCCATAATCTTTGTACTCGAAATTAGTACTTGATACATCCTTCTCATCCATATCTCCAAAAAATATAAGATAATTTGTCTCATAATCGATGAAATTAAGCGATTGAATAAATTTAGAGAACCCTTTATAAACAGACTCATTGAGCAAAGCTCCTGTGAGAATTATTTTCTTATTTGTTTCTATACCTAGCTTTTTTCGTGCTAATATTTTATCTACTGGGTAAAAGATGTCACAATTTATATTGTTGTTTATAACACGAATATCAAAAGATTTAAAAACTTTACTATCTCTGGCTACATTACTAATCCAATTACTAAGACCGACTATCTTTATGTTTTTTGGATAATATTTTAATTTACGGTTAATTACGTATTGAGATATATCATTTTTGTATTTACTTGAAAGTTGAATACAGTTTCCACATCCTGTTTTATATTTTAAACTAGGAACTCCAGCTATAACATCTACTGTCATAC
>JAOZUV010000160.1:2965-5388 GCA_029938505.1 Bacteroidales bacterium
CTTCTTTTAACAAAAAAATCCTAGTTGACACATATTTTAAACAATCTAAACTATAGTGACATCCTCCGGTAAGAGGCCACATATCACGAATCGTCCATACAATTGGTTTGTTTACTTTAGATAGATGTTTAATATTAATAAAACCTTGATTGATCCAATGTAAATGGATTATATCTGCCCAATCATAAAGCGGATGCTTTGTGATATTAAATCCCATAATGGCAGTACTAAATAGTTGTTTTTTCTTTTTAAAATAGAAAAATGTGAACAGAATGTCGATATGTTTGTAAAATTTAATCAATAGCCTGTTTTTAATGCTATCACCTATTGATATAATAGATTTGTCTTTAAGCGTATTTCTTGAATTCGTTAGTATTAATGAATCTACTCCCTTTTCTAATAAAGCTTTGTGTAATAAACGCGCACCAAGAGCAGCTCCTCCATTAAGGTTCCCAGCTACCATATGCAATACTTTTGTTTTGTTTCCCTCCCTTTGATCAATGTTTGGGTCGTTTATAAAATGTGATTTAACTTCCACCTTGTTATAAAATTTAAGTTTTCGAATCTGTCCAATATACTTGGGTTTAATTTCAGTAGTATTAATAAACGCTTATTGCGGGTGTTTCAAACTATTAAGTATTTTTCTTAATCTTCGAAAAACCTTGAACAAAAAAGAATTCTTTTTATAAAGACTGTTAAATAAATAGAGGTCAGCTTTTTTATTAATGACAATTTTGTTTGGATGTTTTAATGATGATAATTCATGCCTTGGTCTGTTCGAATATGGACCATGTTTTTTACAATGAACAGCTTCAGAGCCAAAACCAATATTTGAAACTAAATTGGTATATGGGGTAATTGAGATACCTTTATTTAACCAAATAGTAAATAGCCATTGATAAGACCATGAGTCAAGGATTTTGGCTTTCTGTTTCCAAAAAATATTTACCCAATGCTCAACTTCCTTTTTACTTTCAATTATATTATTTATAAATGAGGCGTTGGATATTTGTGAAAGTTCTACATCATATTTTTGCCAGCGATTTGCCCAACTAGCCCATCCCCATATCTGTGAATAATTTGTAAAGTAATAATCATCATCTCCTTTAATAAATTTATCTTGATTATTTGTCCCACCTATATTCCATATTCTCATGTCATTTTGATATTTATCCAATAGTTCTTGACAGAACCAAAAAAAACTATGTGAAGGCAAACAGTCATCTTCTAAAATAATTCCCATTTCTTCGTGCTCAAAGAACCAGCCAATCGCATCACTGATTGCTACCTTACAGCCTAAGTTTTTTTCACGGAAAAGTGTTTTAACCTCACAATCCCAATCAATCTTTGAAAGGACATATTCTTTTACAGCTTTTACTTTCTCTGATTCATTATTATGACCTAATCTTGCCCCATCTGCTGCGATGTATAACCTAGATGGTTTGGCTTGGCGTATAGCCGCAAAAACTTGTTTTGTAACATCTAGCCGTTTAAATATCAAAAACAATATTGCTGTTTTTAATTTCTTGTTTTGTTTTGAGAACTCTCTATCAGACATACGATTAATTAATTATTGGTATATCACTCATTGATTGGATTAGCTATAACGAATTTACATTTTTTTTTAATTATTTTAACTTTTAATCTATAAAGTAAATCAAGTCAATTAATATAGTAATAAGTGAGAGTTTAATCTTATTTTAAAAAAGCAAATAATAAGCCTGAGTGTTTGTATAGCTTGGTTAGGAAATATTCTTGAGGCTTGAATTTATAATTAAAGAATCTTTGAATTTATTTTGAATTTGAAATATTGATGAGTTAACACTTGGTCTATTTGGCAACAAGTAAGCATCTTCGGCGGCTCCTCCATCCATGTTGTCAGCTTTGCTAGGTAGTATTAATTAGGGTGGTTGTGACTAATCTTGTGTATTGTTAATAATTAAATTTAGAATTTAATTATTTGATTAAACTCTTGTATCAATCTTCTTTTTACCTTGTAAATAAAAGATTTCTTTTTGTATAAGAAATTAAATAAAAAGCGGTCAGCTTTTTTATTTATGACAATTTGAATTGGATGTTTTAATGATGATAATTCATATCTATTTCTATTTGAGAATGGGCCATGTTTTGTGGTATGGGTTGCATTAGCACCAAAGCCAATATTCGAAACTAAATTGTTGTATGGTGTAATAGAAAAACCTTTGTGAAACCAAATTGTAAATTTCCATTGATAGTCCCAAGTATCAATAGGTTTACTCTTTTGCTTATTAAATACGGTATTGAAATGCTTAATTTCTTTTTTGTTTTCTAATATGTTTTCAATAAATTTCCCATCCTTCATTTGATTAAGATCCACATCATATTTTCTCCAGCGATTTGCCCAACTAGCCCATCCCCATATCTGTGAATAATTTGTAAAGTAA
>JAOZUV010000161.1 GCA_029938505.1 Bacteroidales bacterium
TCAACAAAGAATATTGGCACCCAAGGATAAACTCTCTTTATAACTACTCCCAATAGTTAATAAAACGTTTTCTTTACCCGATTGATCAATGCTTACAATTTGATTTAGCTCATCCATACTAGTTTTAAAAGCAATAGTTGATTCATCAGATTTAAAAACGGGATTCAAATAATTTGAAAAATGCTCTGGAGTTTTAGTGATTGGATAATGATCGGATAATATAAGTTCAGACTGAATTTCCTTCCATTTTTCTTTCAGAAATTCCATAGAATTTTGATAAAACTCTTGCTTAGATAATCCGGTTGTATTTTTAATACTGGATGAAAATGGAGTAATAGAAAATGGTTTTCGAGCCACATTTTCAAGCGCATTTTCCCACATTTTTGAGCCATATTTTGATCGTCCATAAGCAACAATTTGATAACCCAATTCATAAGGATTGGGAGTGTGATCTACAAATGATCCATGAGTAGCTTTCTCATAAGAGTAAATACCTTTCTCCAAAAGTTGAGCTTTCAATGGCATTTCAAAGGACGGCAATCTACCACGACCCGATTTACTCAGGGCAGTTTCGGTCACAACAGCATCACCTTCGATAAACCACCAAGGTAAATAAGTTCCGAAAACTGCTGCTGCAGCTTGTTGTCCAAAAATAATTCCCAATACCTTAGTCAAGCCAGTATTCATTTTTTCGATTTGCACCACATGTCGGAGTTCATGAACAGCCAACTGATTAAACCAATTTTCGGCATAGATGTTTTGGGGAGGCGTATTATGGATTTCAATTCGGGCAGGAGCCCAAGGAGTCATTCCATTTGAAATCACACTCTGATTATGAATTAAAACACTTATTTTTCGAGGAGAAGTTTTTAAATTTTGAGGCACTAATATATAGGCCTGATCCAAGGCATTGGCAAAATATTGGGCTTGTTTTTCAAACCCTTCAGGAAAAATTAATTGGAATTTTTCGGTATTAATTTGCTGCCATTTTAAACTCGCGGGATCTTCTCCCGTTTGAAATAATTGAGAATAGGCTGTCACCAATTGTAATGAAAAAAGAAGTAATAATAAATATTTAAAAATAGGCTTAGAATTCATAAGCCAAAGATAAAATATTAAGTCAAATCATTCAATCTGAAATTAGTTGTCGGATTTTACTTTTGATTTCCAAAAAAATAAGCCCAAAGTGGATCCAATGGAGGATTGGCTTTAATGTTTAATTTTTCTTTACTAACAGGGTGGATAAAAATTAATTGTCGGGCATGCAAACTAATGGATGCGTCTTTATTTGAGCGAGCCGAACCATATTTTAAATCACCTTTGATGTTGCAGCCAATTTTAGCTAATTGCGCACGAATTTGATGATGACGACCCGTCAATAATTCAACTTCTAAGAGCTGATAATCTTTGCTTTGATCAATTAATTTATAAATGAGTTCTGCTTTTTTCGTGCCCTTTTTCTCAATATCATGGGCAGTTGATTTATTATTTTTAGAATTTTTAATTAGCCAATGAGTTAATTTTCCTTCCTCTGGTTCTGGACGCTTTTTAACAATAGCCCAATAAATTTTCTGAATCTCACGATTTTTTATTTGCTCATTCATCCGCGAAAGCGCTTTTGACGTTTTAGCAAATATAACCGCACCACTTACAGGTCTATCAATGCGATGCACCAAGCCTAAATAAACAGCTCCAGGCTTATTATATTTTTCCTTAATATATTGCTTTACGGTATCCAGAAGGGTTTCGTCTCCAGTTTTATCGCCTTGCACGATCTCGGAAGGTAATTTATTGATGATGATCAAATGATTATCCTCAAATAAGATCCTTGACTTAATAGATTTTGGGGAATTCATAAAGCTTTACGGGCTTTAATATTGTTCATTTTCGTTCGGAAAATCTATTGATTTTACATCCTTAATATAAGATTGTACCGAACCTTTAATTTCTTCGCTCAAATTATGGTAGCGACGAAGAAAACGAGGTGAAAACTTTTGAGTGAGACCAAGCATATCGTGTAAAACTAAAACTTGTCCATCGGTACCATTACCCGCTCCAATGCCTATGGTAGGTATTTTTAGTTCTTCAGTAACTTTAACACCTAATTCAGCAGGAATTTTCTCCAATACAATGCCAAAACATCCGGCATCTTCCAAAAGTTTTGCATCCCTAATAAGCTTTTCTGCTTCTTTTTCCTCAGTAGCACGAACAACATAAGTCCCGAATTTATTAATAGATTGTGGGGTTAATCCCAAATGCCCCAACACAGGAATACCTGCCGAAAGAATTCTTTTTATAGATTGGACAATTTCTTTTCCACCCTCCATTTTTACAGCATTGGCTCCCGATTCTTTCATAATTCGGATAGCCGAATGAAGTGCTTCTAATGAATCCCCCTGATAAGTACCAAAGGGCAAATCAACTACAACCAATGCACGAGAAATCGCACGCATTACTGAGGATGCATGATAAATCATTTCATTCAAAGTAATTGGCAAAGTAGTTTTATGTCCTGCCATTACATTCGAGGCTGAATCACCAACCAAGATGACATCAATTCCTGCTTCATCTAATAAGCCAGCCATTGAATAATCGTAAGCCGTTAACATCGCAATCTTCTCCCCTTTTAACTTCATTTCTTGAAGCACATGGGTTGTAATTTTAGGATATATCGTTTTTTTTGACATAATCTGCTGATTTGTATGAGAAAAACTTTTGCAAACTTAGTAGAAAACTTTTGAAGAAAGCATCATTTTAGTAATATTTTTTTGTGCAAATCTTATTTTAGAGTATGAAAATAAGGTGTTTACAATGCAAACACCTTATTTAAATTCATTAAACTATTTTAAACCTAGTTTTTGGGCTTCATGATAACCTCTACTTTATTCGCTTTATTAAATAATTTTTTAGCTACTTTTTTAAGGTCTTTTACTGTCATAGAATTTAAAATAGCATTGAAATTTTGTTCACTTACAATGTCCTCATTATGGTAATAAAACGCTTGGACCACATTTTGCCAAAAACGATTTTTACGTAAGTTTTCTTCTCTGACTTTTAATAAGTTTTCGCGAGCTTTATCAAGGTCAACTTGTGTTGGGCCATTTTTGATTAATTTATCCATTTCAAGGTAAATAAGCGAAGCTAAATGATCAGCTTTATCAGGATCACAATCAAATTTCATTTTCAAACTAAATTCCGATTCTGGATAATGAGTTTTATCAGCACCAATAGAAACACCATAAGTTCCGCCTTCATCTTCACGAATTGATTCGGTATAACGAAAATCTAAAATACTTTCTATTAAATCAATCGAAATTTTATTTTCTGGGCTATATTCAAAATCATCGTTATAATTAATATAAACGGTTGATTTTTTTGTTTCCATTTCCTGATTAAAGGTTTTTTTCACAAATCCTTCTGGAGAATTAATATGATTGTTTTTCCATGTTTCAGTTCTATCAATATCGGTTAAGCCACCTAAGTATTTTTCAATCAAAGGTTTTGCTGTTTCACTATCAATGTTGCCAGTGAAAATAAAAGTGAAATCACTAGCATCTTTAATACGATCTGCATAAATGCTCTTGATTTTTTCAAAATCTACCTTTTCAAGATATTCTTTATTAACAGGCTTGACACGCGGGTTATAACTTGATAGAATAGCCGCAACTGTATCAGTAAAAACCTGATTTGGATCTTTACTTCTGTTTTCGATAAAGGCTGATAATCTTGTCATAAATGCATCATGTGATGATTTGTCAAAACGGGGATTTTCAAAATATAAATAAACCAACTGAAGTAATGTTTCAAAATCCTGCGGTGAAGCACTACCATTAAAACCCTCGGTTTCGTTACCAATATATGGAGTCACATTTACAATTTTTCCAGCTAGCATTTTTTGCAATGCAATATTATCAAATTCACCAACACCATACATGCCAATAAATGTCCCAATCAAAGAGGCAGAAGGTAAGTCGACATCACTAACTAAAGACATACCACCTTTACTAAATGCATTGATTAAAATTTCATCTTCTTTATAATCTGTTTTTTTGATAATTACCTTAACACCATTCGCAAGCGTCCATTCGGTACTACCAATTTCAGTAATCTCTTTTGTGTTTACAACTTTTGACCCTTTTGGTTCTTGAGCAACTAATGGTTTGTCATTTACTTCATCTTTTATAGGTTCTAATTCCATTTTCTCAACTTTAGCCATAATAGCCAAAGCATCTTTTTCTGTTGGAAGAGATACTCCTTCTTTTTCAGGACCCTGCATGGTTAAGATCATATTTTTTTCAGTAATCCATTTTCCAGGAAGAGAATTCATTTCTTCTAAAGTAATGCCAGGTATAATAGCTTGTACAAATTGAAATTCTGCCTCAATACCAGGAACAGGCTCATTATCTGTAAAATGAGAAACATACTCACGAACATAAAGATCATTATTACGTTTATCCTTTTCTTTATAAGCTTTCTCATATCCACGAATCAGATTCATTTTAGCACGGTCTAATTCACCGGCAGTAAATCCAAATCTTTTTAATCTTTCGGTTTCTTTTAAGACCGCTGTTAGAGCTACTTCCATGCCATTATTTTGAGATAAAGCTACAAGACTATAAGCATCTTTAGTGGCTGTATAACTACCATAAAAAGTTTGAGCTAAAATAAATGGTGGGTTTTCTTTTTGTACAAGCTCACTAAATCTGTTATTCATCATTTCACTGTACAATCGATTAACCAATCCACTTCTCAAATAGCCAATATTTTTATCTTCTTTTTTAACATTGTCATGCTTATAATAAATCCATAATATTGTTCTTGCAGCTTCAGGATCAGTTGCAATTGCAATAATTGGTTCATCGTTATCTGGTACTTCAAAATATTTTCTCTCTTTAGGATTTTCAACAGCAGGAATAGCTGAGAACAATTCTTTCACTTTGGCCTCCATAGCCTCAATATCAATATCACCAACAATGGCAATCGCCTGCAAATCGGTACGATACCAATCGTGGTAAAATTTTCTAATTGTTTCGTAATCAAAATTTTTGATGACTTCTAAATCGCCAATCACATCACGTTTTGCATATTTAGATCCTTTATATTTAAATGGACTTAAGGTACTTCTCATTCTAAAGTCAGCGTTTCTACGAGTACGCCATTCTTCTTTAATTACACCACGTTCTGCATCAATCTCTTCATCAGTCAATAATAAATAATTTGACCAATCATTCAAAATCAGCAAACAGGAATCAATTAAATTTTGATTAGTTGAGGGCACATTTGATAAATTGTAAACAGTCTCATCAAGATTCGTGTAAGCATTTATATTACGTCCATAAGCAACCCCATATTTTTCTAAATAATTGATAATTCCTTTTCCG
>JAOZUV010000162.1 GCA_029938505.1 Bacteroidales bacterium
TTCTCCGAACATTGATTTGGCTGTTATTTCACCAGCATTGTCAATTTGGTCTACCACAAATTCTACGAAATTTTTATCCGATGCCATATTTTTTGAATTTTGTTTTAGCTATTTCTAGTCCTCATTTTCTGCAAAGGTCAGTATATAACCATTATTATCCTTTATCGAAAACTCAGTGGCTCCATAAAAAGTCTTTTCAAGTTCTTTAATGATTATCTCTTTATTCTGAATTTTATCGTGAAATTTACGAATCTCTTTTAGTTGGATATAAAATAATAATGAGCCCCCATCTTTTCTGGATATAGCCGGAATCTCTGAGCCTAAACTCTCAAAGGTTTGAAACATAAAATTCACATTTCCACAATTCATCATAGCCCATACAAAATCACCCTCTTCAGGAACACTCATCACCAATTTAAATCCTAATTGCTCATAAAATTTGATGCTCTCATTAATATCTTTTACAAAAATGTTTGGCGAAATACTTTCCATAATTTCTAGCTTTTAGGTTTTTTTTCTTTCTTTATTTCTGGTTGATTCAAAACATTAAATTTAAAAATATCATCTCTTGAATAATGACCAACAACATCAAAATCCAATTTACTCATATGGATGTCTTCCAAATCTATTTCTGCTATTAAAGCTCCTGCTTTATTGAATAAAGGCCCGGCAATTATTTTTCCCAAAGGCGAAACAATGACGCTTCCTCCAGGACAAATGTTTTCTGTTTCATCTTCCACCAATGCTTTGTATTTCTCAGGATACATCGATTTTGTAAAAAACTGATTACAACCCAACACAAAACATCGGCCTTCCAAAGCAATGTGTTGCATGGTCGAAGTCCACTCTTCTCTCGAATCTGCGGTTGGTGCAATGTAAATTTCAACCCCCTTTTTGTACATCGACATTCTGGCGAAAGGCATATAATTTTCCCAACAAATAAGTCCTCCGAGTTTTCCTATTTTGGTTTCAAAGCTCACTAAAGATTCGCCATCGGCTTCACTCCAAATAACACGCTCGGTGCCTGTAGGTTTAATTTTTCGGTGTACCCCTAAAAGACCATCTGTCGGCGAAATATAAAGCATCGAACAAAATAAACTCCCGTTCGTATTTTGTTTTTCGGTAATGCCAATTACTAAATAAATATTTTCTGATTTAGCCAAATCTTCCAGTCGTTTTAAATCGTCACTTTCCAGATCAACACTGTTTTTATGGTACTCTGAATAGAGCGCTTTGCCTTCATTTGTACGGCGACCAATATTTGCTCCAAAAGAAAAACCTCTGGGATATCCGGGAATAAATGATTCAGGAAAGACGATTAACTGACACCCCTGTTTTGCATACTTTTTACTTAGGAGTTCAACCTTATCCAATGTCCTTTCTTTATCAAAAAAAACGGGACTCTCTTGAATTAAGCAGACTTTAATTTTCATTTATTAGTGTTTAAATGTTTAGTAAAAGACCTTTCATATTTTCGTTTAAATGATCAAAACATCTTTTATTCGTTGATATCGATTGACTTTCTAAAATATCAATTAGTCTTTGAGATGTGTTAAATATATAGTATCCTGATATCGCATTCAGACCATTAATATTATCATTATTGAGATGAATAAATGAATTTCGAATTTTTTGAAAATGTTCAATTTCGATTTGGTATAAAGATAGGGTTCCAAGTAAACTATTCATATGAGGATAGTTCGGGATTAATTCAAAAGCTATTTTTTGAATATTTTTAGGATCACCCCAAGTAGCTTCTTGATATGATCCTAAAATACTATCTCCCGAATTATGTGAGGATTTTTTCCCTAATTTATAGAGTAAAAAGTGACAGCATTGCTTATCATTGTAACTGGGAAAAAGTCCTGGGATTCTATTTTTATTAAAATCTATTCCACCGGACACATGACAAATCCAGTATTCACGCCAAAAATGATTCCAGTTATTCCAAATGAAATTTAGAACACCTGAAGAGATTATTTGCTGTTCTTTCATGTCAGAATACTTAAAGAATTCTGAATAATTTCTACAGATTTCTAGAAAACGAATCCTTTTTTTACTTAAATCAATCATCAATTCTGTAGTATTCTGATTATGTGTTTTATTCTTGTAAGTCTGTTTTTCTGACTATGAGTTGTTGCAATAGATGCTTTTACAAATTCAGGGTTTGATCCATTTTCATTTTTTTCGTTTGCTTCTGTAATGTCTCTTATCAATGTCTCAGTAGCTAGATTTACGTCATTGCAGAAGTTGTTTGAAGTCTGTAGATTATCCATTTGTCCTCCTGAAAGCGGAAAGGAATACTTGTTGAATATTAAGGCTCCCATCAACGAATAATACATATATGATTGTATATTACACTCATCAAATATTTGACTGAAATTATCCTTAATGAAATTAAAAGATGACATTATAACCTCATTAAGAACTTCTCTATCAGCAAAACTATTATCGTTATTTTTATATATATCTTCCAAACGCTTTGCTGATCTGTTTTGAATGCCTTCAAGTTTTATTTGACAACACTCGGTCAGTAAATCAGCATCCATCATTCTTGAAATATCCCGTAACGAAAGAATTTTGAAATTTTCGAAAAATGGAGTGACTATTTCTGTCAAGTCACTGATAAACCATTTAAACTCCCCTTGAAATTTAGCATGTCTCTTTTCAGAAGTATTTAATGGTAAAGTATATGAATTAATCCTTCTGAAAATTTCAAGTATTTCTTCAGTTGTAGCCGTTATGATATTGTCTAGAGAAACTTCATAGCTTAAAAATAGTGATTGCACATCAGGGTTCAAATCTTCAAAAAACATTCCTGTAAATTTTTTACTGACAGAGGTTAATTTGAATTTGTTGTTTATAAAATCACGTATGGTTGTAAGTCTTTGTTGACCATCAATTATTTCTCGTTTTGATTTTTTAGTTTTCAAATCAACAGTTTGTCTTAGAACCACTTTGGGAAATGGAAATTCGTTGAGAATTGTGTCAATAAAATAAGACCTTGAATTATTGGGCCAAAGACCTTGAGATCTTTGATATGATCTATTAATGGTTAGCTCTCCAGCTTTCATCTGATTGTATAAGTCTGAAATTGGCAAAGTATTTCTTAATATTTTCATTTTCAAATTTTTATTTTTTATTCAAATTTATCATTTTCTTTTAATTTTATTTATGTTAGTAAAAGGAATTAAAAGAATCTCTAATCAAGGATATCAAAATAATTCGTATTTAAACTTTTATTTTTCACATATTTCATCAGCGAACAGTTGGTTTTTTATAATACATACAAAATGGATTCGTTAAAAAATCAACATTTTCTGTTATTCCAGTTTTTGTGAATATCATTTAAAATTTTTCTAACAATTCATTTTTTAGCCACTCAAATGCTGCTTCTTGATTATAGTCTATTCCTGTCCTTAATAAAGCTTCCATATCGCCCGTAAAACCAACATCAGTTTCTTTCTCTTCGATGTTTAATAGAAACTCTTTTTTACTTGGCGGTCTATTTCCTGTTGCAAAAGTTGTGTATTCTCTGAAGCATCTAATTATTTTTTCAAAGTCTAATTCCATATTTAGTCGGGCATAGTTTAAATCGAACAAATCCCTTCCTTTACTTCGTTGATAAAGTGCCCTTAATTTTGTGCCTAAAAGCTCATTAATATTGTAAGTTCTGATTTTTGCATTTCCTGAAAACCAGTCACTTTCCACCGAAAAAGGAAAGTCCACCCAATCCAATACATTAAAGTGTTCTTTGCAGTTTATTTCCAATTTCAACCGCATTCGTATTTCTTCATATTCTGAAGTAAAACGATACAATGCTTTTGCACCATGTCCTCTTACCTGAGTTTTTCTTGCTTCTTCGAAAAAGGTAATAACTTTAGCAAGCCTTTCCATTATAGGCTTAATTGGACCTGCTTTTATTTGAACTAAATCAATATCCTCTGAATATCTTGGAGCAGGATTTAAATATAATTTGTGCAAAGCCGTCCCACCTCTAAATGCAAGATTCTCCCTCAGAAAATCATCAGAAAAAATTTCGACTAATGCTCGGGAAATTATTAAATCTTGTTCAACCTGTGCAAATTCATTCCAAGGCGCAGATTGTTGCCATTTTGCTATATCTGGTTTTGGAATCATAAATCACTTTCTAATTTTACATTAATATCGACTTTCCACCGATTCTTAACAGCACCAGGTTTTTCATTTGACTTTGGACTTAATAACACAGGGAAAAATTTTCTCGATTTTAAGTTTGCAAATATCATTCTCTGAAATTTCTCATTTGCTTCTAGTTCTTCAAATAAAAATCCGAGCCTTTGCAAAGTACTTTTATGGGGATACCAGTTTAAAAGTTCAACCAAATCCGATTTTGTTAATTCTTCAGTTAACTCCTCAATAGTAGCTAACATTCTATTGATTCCACCCAACTTTGTTTGATGATGAATTAAATCAACTATTGTCAAGGCAGGACTAGATATTTTGTAGATTCCTGCATCTGATTTCTTCAACTGAATATTTTTATCACTCCAATTACTTGTCGTAAAAAAACGAATGTCAATTGTATTTTTTGATATATCGTTGAATTTTGGTTTTTCAGTAATTAGGTAATCTCTCTGAACTTGCTGATGACTTGCTCCATGAAATTTTGCAGCTGAGAAAAGTGCAACGTAATAATTTCTGTCTAAATGTTTGAATAATTTCTCAGAATAAAGCTGAATTGGCAATTTTTGTGCTGATAAATATCTTGGAGTTATTATAAGGTAAAATCCTTTACGTAGATTTGTTATCTCTCCTTTTTCGGCAAGTCTTAACAGCTCAAATTTTAGAGAATTATTATTACCAGTTGTTTCTTGTGTGATTTCGTCTAGCGAAAAGGAATAATCCTCTACCGATAATAAATATTTGATATATTCTTTCGCATTCATCTTAGTAAAATTTCAATAAAAGTATCAAAAAACAATACTAATCTCAAATTATTACTACAATTTCTTTGTGTGATGGCAAAAAAACAACTCTTTTTTAAGTTTTGGTTAGTGAGAGGGAAGCCATCCTTAGTTTTGAGGATGGCTTCCCTTATTATTTTTGAGCTATT
Source organism: Bacteroidales bacterium (assembly GCA_029938505.1). The sequence goes on from JAOZUV010000162.1 coordinate 5,096, forward strand.
TCTTGTTCTTCACATATTTCATCAACCAACGATCGGTTTCCCATAATACATGGAGAATGGATTCGCTAGAAGCATAACCATGACTTTCGGCAGGAAGCATCACTAAACGTACCGTAGCACCATGTCCTTTAAGGGCATTATAATAACGCTCACTCTGCAATGGGAAGGTGCCTGAATTATTATCGGCCACCCCATGAATCAATAATAAAGGATGTTTCATTTTATCGGCATTCATAAATGGCGACATTTTAAAATATAAATCGGGAGCTTCCCAATA